>JBBQHQ010000024.1:0-23720 GCA_038324115.1 Gaiellales bacterium | reverse complement strand
GAGAAGACCCGCGACACCGGCTCGCCCGCGTCGGGCCCGCGCGAGCTCCTGCCCGACTTCGATCAGCGGGCGCCGTTCCGGCTGACGCTCGCCGGGACGAAGCTCGGCTTCGCCTCCGCCACCGACAACGTCGGCGAGGGTCCCGTCTGGATCCGCGGCAGCCGCGCGACCAAGCGTGGGCCGATGCTCGCGCAGCAGCTCGTGCGGCTCTCGGACGGGAGCATCCGCACGTACGCGAAGGCCGGGAAGCTCCGCTACACGCCCTCGCCCACCCACACGCACTGGCACCTGCTCGACTTCCAGCGCTACGAGCTCCGCACCCTCGACGGCGCCCTGCTCGTGCACGACCGCAAGACCGGCTTCTGCCTCGCCGATCACTACGGCCTCGCCGCGCGGCGCGTCGCCGCCTTCCGCGGCCCTCGCTTCCTCGACAACTGCGCCGCCTTCGAGCCGGGCGCGCTCGTCGTCGAGCAGGGCTCCTCGCCGGGCTACACCGACCTCTACCCGCCGAACTTCCACGGCCAGAACCTCGAGCTGCGCGGGATCCCCGCCGGCACCTACGTCCTCGTCAACCGGGCGAACCCGCAGGAGCTGCTCGAGGAGCTCGATTACTCGAACAACGCCGCCTCGATCCGGATCCGCCTCACCTGGAAGGGCACCGCCGCCAAGGTGGAGACGCTGAAGGTGTGCCAGGCGAGCGCGCGCTGCTAGGCCGACAGGCCCAGCGCCGCTAGGCCAGCAAACCGAGCGCGGCGGGAAGTGCGAGCAGCGTCGGCAGCCGGTCTTGCTCGTCCGGAGAGCGCCCGTCGCGGTCAAGAAGGAACGCCTGCATCCCGAGCGCCCGGGCGCCCTCGATGTCGTCCTCGTAGGAGTCGCCCACCATCGCCGTCTCGGCGGCGGTCACGTCGAGGAGCTCGAGCGCGCGCTCGAAGATCCCTGGATGCGGCTTCGTGCGGCCGAAGGCGCGCGAGCCGACGGCGCAGTCCACGTCCAGCCCGTGGTGGACGACGAACTCCTCCAGGTCGCGGCTGCCGTTCGAGATCAGCCCCAACTTGAGCCCGTGCCCGCGCAACGCGGCCAGGACGGGGAGCGCGTCCTCGTAGAGCGTGAACTTGTCGTGCTGCTCCCAGACGGCCACGAGCTCGGCCGCGCACTCGCGGGCTCCCTCTGTGTCGCCGCCCATCCCGCGCACGATCTGCTCGGTGAATGCGATCCAGAGCTCGTCGTCGTGCTCGAGCTCGGGGTGCCGCTGGAGCCCGTCGAGGGCGGCGAGCCGCGCCGACTCGTACCGCTCGGGGTCGAGGGTGAGCCCGTGGCGCTCGCCCAGGTGCCGGTAGCCCTCGGGGCCGAGCTCCGGGCCCGGCAGCGCGAGGGTGAAGTCGACGTCGAAGATCACCGCTCTCAGCACGTGTCGAGGATAGCCTTGGCTCGTGCGCACCCCGGCGGAGATCCTGCAGGAGGCGAGGACGATCGCCGTCGTCGGGGCCTCCCCGCTCCCCGAGCGGCCGAGCCACGGCGTCTTTCGCTACCTGCTCGCTCAGGGCTACGACGCGATCCCCGTCCGGCCGGACTGCGACGAGGTGCTCGGTATTCCCTGCGTCCGCTCGCTGGCGGAGATCGACCGCCCGATCGACCTCGTCGACGTCTTCCGCCGGTCCGAGTTCACGCCGGAGGTGGCGCAGGAGGCCGTCGAGGCGGGCGCCGGCGCGCTCTGGCTCCAGCTCGGTGTCGTCTCCGCCGAGGCGCGGCGGATCGCCGAGGAGGGCGGGCTCGAGTACGTCGAGGATCTCTGCACCGCGGTGGTGCACCGCTACGAGGTCCGCGAGGCAGGGTAGGCTCGGGCCGTGGAATACGGCCTCCTGCTGCTCCGCCTCGCCTTCGGGCTCGCGCTCGCGGCGCACGGCTCCCAGAAGCTCTTCGGCTGGTTCGGGGGGCGCGGCCCCGCCGGGACCACGACGTCCTTCGGCGCGCTCGGCTACCGCGTCCCCGCGCTGATGGCGCTCGCCGCGGGGCTCGGCGAGCTGGGCGGCGGCCTGCTCCTCGCCCTGGGGCTGCTGACGCCGCTCGCCGCCTTCCTGCTCGCCACGGTGATGCTGAACGCGATCGTCACCGTCAAGTGGGTCAAGGGCTTCCTCGGCGGCTATGAGCTCGACTCGCTCTACCTCACCGTCGCCGTCGCCCTCGCCGCGACCGGCCCCGGCCGCTTCTCGCTCGACCGGGCGCTCGGGATCGACGACAACATCACCGGCTGGGGCTGGGCCTCCGCGATGCTCGCCGGCGCGATCGTGACCACCGTGATCACGACGACGCTCGGCCGCGCCCGCGCGGACACCGGCGAGATGGCCGCCTAGCCAGTTCGGCCGGCGCACGAGCCCAATCCTTCAGGAGTTTTCGCGATCGAGTGTCCGCCGTGAGGCGGAAGGGTGCCGGGCTGAGGTCGCTCGCGACGCCCGGCCGCGAAGCGGCCCTTCAGGGGTCTTGGCGCGATCGGTATCCGCCGCGAGGCGGATACCGATCTTGCGCAGACAATCGGGGTGCGGAGATTTGAACTCCGGACCTCTCCGACCCGAACGGAGCGCGCTACCAGGCTGCGCCACACCCCGAGCGGACGACAGGGTACCTAGAATCGGCGCGTGGCTGCCCGCGACGAGATCGTCCGTTACGCCGACGAGCTGCTCGAGGCACACCGGTTCCCCGAGTACGGGCGGCCCGGCCTCCAGGTCGTCGGCGCGGCCGAGGTGACGAAGATCGCGTGCGGCGTCTCGTCCTCGCTCGAGCTCTTCGAGGCGGCCGCCTCGGCCGGCGCGCAGCTCGTCCTCGTCCACCACGGGATCTTCTGGCGGAACGAGCCGCTCCTGATCGACCGGCGCCAGCGGGGCCGGCTGGAGTCGCTCTTCCGCGCCGACCTCAGCCTGGTCGCCTACCACCTCGCGCTCGACGCGCATCCCGAGCTCGGGAACAGCGCCCGCCTGGCGGCCGCGATCGGCGTCGACCGCGAGACCGAGTTCGCCGAGGTGGGCCTCGGCGGCAGGCTCGCCGAGCCGGCCGGGATCGACGAGCTCGTGGCGCGGATCGCCAGCGTGACTGAGCACGAGCCCCTCGTCTTCGCGCACGGCCCCGACCGGATCGAGCGCGTGGCGATCTCCACGGGCGGTGCCGGCTACGACCTGATCCGAGCGGCCCACGAGGGCTACGACCTGCTCCTGACCGGGGAGCCCGAGGAGCCGAGCCTGCACACCGCCCGCGAGCTGGGGATCCACTTCGTCGCCGCGGGCCACCACGCGACCGAGCGGCTCGGCGTCCAGGCGCTCGCCGAGCACCTCGCGGGCCGCTTCGGCCTCGAGTGGGAGTACCTCGAGATCCCGAACCCGGTCTAGAGCTCCTTGCGCATGTGCACCGACGCCTCGGCGAAGCCGAGCGAGCGGTAGAGCCCGCGCGCGACCTCGTTCCCGCCCCAGACGTTGAGCGAGAGCGAGCCGTCCCCGAGCGCACGAACCTCGTCCTCGAGCGCGAGCATCGCCGCGCGCCCCAACCCCTTGCCGCGCTGCGCTTCGTCCACGGTGATGTCGTAGAGCCAGGGTCCCCCGTCGCGGATCCCGAGGAAGATCGAGCCGACCGGCCGGCCCTCGGCCTCGATCGCCCAGATGCGCACGCCCTCCGTCGCGAGGCCGTGCGGGAGCACGTGCGGCATCTCCGTCTCCGCCTTGCGCCGCGCGTCCGCCTCGCTCAGCCCGGCGAACGCCGCCAACCCCTCCGCGTAACCGCGGTTGTGTGCCTGGAGCCAGGCCGGGTACTCGTCGTCCCGCAGCGGGCGGAGCGTCACGCTCATCGGGCGGCCCCGAGCGCAGCGAGCGCGTCGAGACAGGCGTCGGGGCGCTCGCCGATCACGAGGTGGCCGCAGTCGGCAACGACCCGGAGCCGCGCCCGCAGCCGGCGCGTGTACTCGAACGCATCGTCGATCCGCAGCTGGACGTCCCGGGCTCCCCAGAGCACGAGCACCGGGCACTCGATCCCCTCGAGGTCGGCGCGCGGATCGTCCTTTCCCATCGCCCAGCCGGCCGTCCGAATGTCCCCGTGCTCGTCGAGGCCGGCGAGGAAGCCGTGCACGGCCCGCGGCGAGAGCGCGAGCGGGTCGGAGACGAAGTACGGCCCGAAGACGAGCGTCCGGTACCAGTCGCGATCGGCGTAGCGGTGCCGCAGCGGCGAGACGAGGCGGCCGGGGCGGATCACGCCGGTGAGCCAGACGACGATCTGCGATGCCCGCGTCACCGTCGCGATCCCCGAGGGCGCGGCCAGCAGGAGCCCACGGACGAGGTCGGGCCGCGCCTGCGCGAGCCGGAGCACGACCTGCCCCCCGAAGGAGTGGCCGGCGACGACGGCGGGCGCCGCGGCCTCGGCCTCGATCACCGCCGCGACCGAGGCGGCGAAGTCGCTCATGGTCGCGCGCCGGCGCGGCTCCGAGCCGCCGTGGCCCGGAAGGTCGACCACGAGCACCCGGTTCGTCCGGACGAGCTCGGGGATCAGCTCGACCCAGTTCGCGGCCGTGCCGGCCAGCCCGTGCACGAGCACGACGACGTCTCCCTCGCCACCGGCGTAGTAGCGGAGGCGGGCGCCGCCCGAGGTCAGCTCGCGCTCCTCGAGCCCGAGGATGGTCGTTGCAGACGTCAGGTGGGAAACGTATCCTCCGTGCAGATGGTCACAGTTCGGGAGCGGGCCCGTTGAATCCCGCAGACATCGAGAGAGCGGCATCCAAGCCCGCCTGAGCGCCTACGACCGGCGCCAGCGGGCTTTTTCGTTGCCGCAGAAGAGGAGGAACCGCATGGCCAACCACCTCACGCCCGACGAGCTCTCGGAGGAGCTCGGGATCGACCGCTCCGAGGTGATCCGCGTCTGCCTCGAGGAAGGCGTGCCGATCTACCAGGGCAAGATCGACAAGACCCTCTTCGCCGCCCAGCTCGAAGCGCTTGGAGCGCTCCCGCAACATTGATTTTCGCGCAGGGGCGGGGTTCGCGGAGCCGGATCCCGCCTCGGGCGCCCTCTCGCTAGCGCGCCGCGGTCTTGCGCGAACGCGACGCGGTCTTCCCGCTCGCCTTCTTCCTCGTCGCGCCTGACTTCTTGCCCTTGGCCTCCTCGACGCTACGCCGGAGCGCCTCCAGCAGGTCGACCATCGGCGCCTCGGCCTCGACGGGCTCGGGGGCGGAGATCTCCTCCCCGGCCAGCTTCGCCTCCAGCATCGCGCGGAGGTTGCCCCGGTATTCGCTGTGCAGGTCGTCGGGGTCGAACGCGCCGACGAGGCTCTCGATCACCTGGCGGGCGAGCGCGAGCTCCGGATCCTTGACGGTGGTCTCCTCGACGACCTCCTCGACCTCCGCCTGCGAGTACACGTCGGCCGAGAGGAAGAGCGTCTCGAGCGCGAGCGCGTCGCCCTTCGGCCGGATCAGGCAGAACTTCTCCTTGCCCTGCTGGACGAACCGGCCGATCGCAGCCATCCCCGTCTCGTCCATCGCCTTGAGCAGAAGGACGTAGGGTCGGCGCGCGGCGGTCGCCTGCGCGGGGACGAGGAAGTAGGTGCGGTCGAAGAAGATCGGGTCGACCTCGCCCGCGTCCACGAAGCGGGTGATCTCGATCGAGCGGGAGTCGTCGTGCTCCTGCAACGCCTCCAGCTCGGCCTCCTCGACGAGGACGTACTGGCCCTTCGCGACCTCCCACCCCTTGACGATCTCGTCCGGGCCGAGCTCGCGGTCGTGCTTCGGGCAGAAGCGCTTCTGCTTGATCGGCGTCCCGCAGTCGCGGTGCAGGAGCCGGAAGGAGACGTCCGAGGCGCGCGCAGCGGGCTTCGTCGCCGGGGCGAGCCCGACGGGGATCGAGACGAGACCGAAGCTGAGCGAGCCGTTCCAGGTGGTGCGCATGCCACTCCAAAGTGTAGAGGGACCAGGGATTTTCCTCCTCCCGGCGCCCAATCCTCCCTGGATCGTCGGGGTAGAGTGGACGTATGACAGAAGACCGGACGATCGCCCGGCTCTGGCGCGACGCCGCCGCGGCCGGCCGGACCGCGCCGGCCTACCTGTCGCAGCAGCCGGACGGGAACTGGCGCCCGGTGCCGTGGACGGAGGCCGCCGACCGCGTGGACGCGTACGCGAACGGGCTGCTCTCGCTCGGCGTCCGCAAGGGGGACGCGTTCTCGATCCTCGCCACGACCCGGCTCGAGTGGGCCCTGTTCGACTTCGCGCTCGCCCACGTCGGCGCGATCGGCGCCGCGGTCTACGCGAACAGCTCGGCGAAGGACGTGGCCTACATCGTCGAGCACTCCGACTCCGTGGGGATCCTCTGCGAGGACGAGGCGCAGCGTGCCAAGGTCGAGCGGGGCGGCCGCCTCGAGCACGTGCTCACGTTCGCCGACCTGGACGACCTCGCCGCGCGCGGGCGGTCCTACGCGGCCGAGCACCCGGATGCGCTCCGCGCGTCCGTCGAGGCGATCCGCGAGGACGACCTCTTCACCTACATCTACACCTCCGGCACGACCGGCCCGCCCAAGGGCTGCATGATCTCGAACCGCAACTACTACGCGATGGTCGCGGTCGTCGATCACCTCGAGGACTTCACGACGGAGGGGGACACGATGCTGCTCTACCTCCCCCTCGCTCACAACTTCGGCCGCCTCATGCACCTGACCGGCCCCTACGTGGGCTACACGATCGCGTTCCTTCCCGACCCGCTCCAGGTCGCCGAGGCGCTCCGCCAGGTCAGGCCGACGGTCTTCCCCAGCGTCCCCCGCGTCTACGAGAAGATCCACACGGCGGTCGTCGCCTCGTTCGACAGTGCAACCGGCGTCAAGCGGAAGCTCGTCGACTGGGCGCTCGGAGTCGGCCGGGAGGTCAGCACGCTCCGCCGCGCGGGCACGCCCGTCCCCGCCGGCCTCGCGCTCCGGCACCGGCTCGCCGACCGGCTCGTCTTCGCGAAGGTGAAGGACCGCCTCGGCGGCCGGCTCCGTACCGCGATCTCGGGCGGGGCGCCGCTCTCACTGGAGATCGCCGAGTTCTTCCATGCGATCGACATCCTCCTGCTCGAGGGCTACGGCCTGACCGAGTGCACGACCGCGGCGACGACGAACGTCCACAGCGCGTACCGGTTCGGCACCGTCGGCAGGGCGCTCCCCGGCTTCGAGCTGCGCCTGGCCGAGGACGGCGAGCTCCTGATTCGGAGCGAGACCGTCTTCGGCGGCTACTACAAGGAACCCGAGGCGACCGCGGAGGTCCTCGGCGCCGACGGCTGGCTCCTCACCGGCGACATCGCCGAGATCGACGCGGACGGCTTCGTCACGATCACCGACCGGAAGAAAGACCTGATCGTGACTGCGGGGGGCAAGAACGTCGCCCCGCAGAACCTCGAGAACGAGCTGAAGAACTCCCGCTACGTCTCCCAGGCGCTCGTCGTCGGCGACCGGAAGCCGTACATCGCCGCCCTCGTCACGCTCGACGCCGAGCAGCTCGAGGGCTGGGCGCGCGAGCGCGGGCTCCCAGGTGGGCTCGCGGAGCTCTCGCGGGATCCGCAGGTGCGCGAGCTCGTCGCGGGGATCGTGGACGGGGTCAACGCCGAGCACTCCCGCTACGAGCAGATCAAGCGCTTCACGGTCCTCCCGCGCGACTTCACGATGGAGGACGGGGAGCTGACACCGACGCTGAAGCTGAAGCGGCGCGTCTGCGTCGAGCACTTCGCCGCGGAGCTCGACGAGCTCTACGCGGGGACGACGCTCAACGAAGCCGCCGGCGTCTAGCTAAAGACGGCGCGCGCCCACCCACGTGGCCGCGTACCAGGAGTCGCTCAAACTCGAGATCTTGACGACGTCGCCGGAGTGGGGCGCGTGGATGAACTGGCCGCCGCCGATGTAAATCCCCATGTGGCCGAGCCCGTTGAAGAAGACGAGATCGCCGGGCTCGAGCTGGTCGCGCGAGACGGGCGTTCCCATCCCGTACTGCGAGGCGGCGTGGTGCGGGAGCGAGACGCCGATCTGAGCGAAGACGTACATGCTGAAACCGGAGCAGTCGAAGCCGGACGGGCTGGCGCCGCCCCAGACGTAGGGGACGCCGAGGTAGCGCATTGCGACCCCGACGACGCCGCCGTAGCGGGACGGAGGCGCGGCGGCCGCGGCCGCGGCCGCGTCGGGCGCGCCGTCGGTCGAGCCGCCCAGCGGGGGCGACTCGGTCTGCAGCGTCGCTGCCTGCGGCTGCTGGAGGTTGAGGGCGGAGATCCGGGACCGGGCCTGCGCCACCAGCCGCTGCTGCCGACGTGCCTCGGCGGCCTGGAGGGAGGCGATCTCGGACTTGATCGAGGAGAGCATCCGCTCGCGCTCTGCGAGCTGACCCTGAATCGAGCTCTTCTGCGCGGCCCGGTCGGCGACGACACGGGACTGCGCAGACCGGGCCTTCGCGAGCCGGGCGTTCCGGGTCTTGACCTCGGCGCCGAACGCCTTCACCGCGCGGAGGACGCCGGCGTCCTGCGCGGAGACGCGCTCGACGGTGTCGAGCTGGAGCATCAGATCGTCGAGCGACTTCGCCCCGAGCAGCACCTCGATGGCCGAGGACTGGGTGCCGTTCACGTAGAGCGAGACGAGCCGGTCCCGCAGGTGCTTCTGCGCGCCCTTGAGGCTCGAGCGCGCGATCACGAGTCGCCTGCCGTTCGTCTTCAGGTCGGCGTCGATCCGGCCGAGCTTGACGTTCGCAAAGTTGTAGTCCTCGACGGCGCGCTCGAGCTGGCCGTCGATCGCCTGGATCTGGGCGAGGACGTCCTGGGCCTGCCGCTGCTTGGCCGAGACCGACGGATCGGCCGAGGCCGATCGGACGGAGGCGCCGGCGACGGCCAGCAGAACGGCCGCAAGAGACGTGAGGATCGCGGGCGCTTTACGTGTACTCGAGCTGATGAGCTACTCCGGTTCGAGGGTCACGTCGCGCCCGGTGGAGGGCGAGGTCCGTCACAAGCACGGCACTCTAGCAGCGCTTCCGGACGACCGCAACGCACGAATAAGCCAAAAATGAGCCACGGGAGGGTGTTCACCCTCCGCACAAACCTCCTGGCCGACGACCTGGATCCGTGCTACGGTCCACCCCCCGTGCGGAACCTCTTCAGGAGCCGTGCGACCCGGACTGCGCTCGTACTCGCTGGTCTGGCGGTCGCAACGTCTGTCCCCATCGCGCTCGGTGCCGACGTCTCGGGCCAGCAGGCGGGCGCCTTGAGGGCCGAGCGGGCGCAGATCGCGGCACAGTCGAACACGGCCCTCCTCACCCTCTACGCGCTCGAGACCGACCTGACGCGCGCCCGCGCCGCGTCCGCCGCCGCCGAGGCGCGGCGCGAGTCCGTCGCCGTGCGGCAGGCCGAAACACGCCGGCAACTCGTCATCGCCCGGCGCGCGCTCCGTGCGTCCGAGCGCAACCTCGCCGTCCTCGTCCGGGCCCTCTACGAGCACAGCGGCCTCGACCCGCTCGCGGTCGTGCTCGGCGCGGAGTCGCTCGACGAAGCCCTGACCAAGCTCGACGACCTCGACCGGGCCGCAGGCCAGTCGACGGCGGTGCTCGCGCAGGCCCGCGCGTCGCGGACGCGGCTCGCCCGCGTGGGGGCCCGCCTCGCCGCACGCGCGGCCGAGCTCGCCCGCGCCGCCGACGCAGCGGCTGCGCAGGAGCACGCGCTCGAGGCCAAGGCCGCCGAGCGCGCCGGCTACCTCGCCGATCTCCGCCGCCGCGAGGGCCTGACCGCTCAGCGGCTCGCATCCTTGGAGGCGCAGGCCAAGGCGGCCGAGCGCCGCTCAGCGACGCTGCCGGTCGCGGCCTCCTCGACCCGGGCCGCGCCGGCCACTTCCCCGGCGATCGCGTCCGCCCCCTCGGCCCCCGAGCCCGCCCCCGAGCCCGCTCCCGAGCCGGCCACGGGCGAGCGGACGATGACGGTCTCGGCGGTCGCGTACAGCCTCCCCGGGCACACCGCTTCCGGGCTCCCGGTCGGCCACGGGATTATCGCGGTCGATCCCTCGGTGATCCCGCTCGGGACGCGCGTGTACGTCCCGGGCTACGGCGAGGCGGTCGCGGCCGACACGGGCAGCGCGGTTCGCGGGGCGATGATCGACCTCTGGTTCCCGACCACGGCGGATGCCATCCGCTGGGGGCGCAAGACCGTGGTCATCACCATCCACTGAAGTTTTCTAGACTTCGCCGCCAGGTGACCGAGGCACCCCAGATCCCCGCTACCGAGGAGCGAGACGTTCGCGTCCTCCTCGTCGACGACCACGACCTCTTCCGCACCGGTCTGCGCAACCTGCTCGAGGAGCAAGGGGTCCACATCGTGGGGGAGGCCCCCGGTGGCTCGGAGGCGCTCCAGATGGTGCGGGAGCACGCGCCGGACATCGTGATCATGGACCTGAACATGCCGGGGATGAACGGCGTCGACGCGACCCGGCACATGAGCCGCGACGCGCCCCTGACCCGCGTGATCGTGCTGACCATCTCCGACCAGGAGCAGGACGTGATGGACGCGATCCTCGCCGGGGCGTGCGGCTACCTGCTCAAGGACGCGTCGATCCGGGATCTGATGCAGGGGATCGAGGCGGCGGCCGTGGGCGAGTCGCTGATCTCGCCTCACATCGCCGGCAAGGTGCTCCAGCACGTCCGGGCGACCACGGCGGCGCCGGAGGCAGCCGCCACGATCCGGGCCGAGCTCTCCGACCGCGAGATCCAGGTGCTGAAGCTGATCGCGAACGGGAAGGACAACTCGATGATCGCCGGCGACCTGCACATCAGCCCGAAGACGGTCAAGAACCACATCTCGAACATCCTGATGAAGCTCCAGATCGAGAACCGGATCCAGGCGGCCGTCTACGCCGTCCGCTCCGGGATCGTCTGAGCGGCTCAGTCGAGCGCGTGGGCGCGCAGCGTCGAGAGGAGCGCGCGGAGGTCGGCGAGCTCCTGGCGGGTCGCAGCGGTCCGGCGCTCCAGCTCCTCCCGCTCGGAGACGCCGTCGGCTGGGAGTCCACGAAGCCGGCGCTCGGCGCGCAGGCGCTCCGCCTCGAGGCCGAGCGCGTAGGCGTAGCCGTCGGTCAGCGTCCGCTCCACGATCGCCCGCTCGGGGCGGGGCTCGGCGGGGCGATCGAGGAGCGACCGGATCTCGGTCACGACGGCGTCGAGCTGCAGGCTCACCTGGCAAGTATGCGCGTCCCGTCGCGGCGCGGCATGGGCCGTCAGGCCCATTTTCGGGCGCCGGTCGGCCCATGGCTCGCCCTGCTCGCGGCGCTCGTCGCGCTCGCCGCCGCCGCCCCGTCCCGCGCCGCCGACCCCACGCTGGCGACGCGGCTCGCCAAGGCGCTCGCCGTGCCGCACGTCGACGCCGCCCGAACGGCGGCCCTCGCGATCGACCTCCGGACGGGCGCCGTCGTCTACTCCCGGAACGCCGAGCTGCCGCTCGTCCCCGCCTCGAACGAGAAGCTGCCGGTGGCCTTCGCGGCGCTCGCCGTGCTCGGGCCCGGGTTCCGGTTCCACACCGAGGTCGTGGGGACCGGCAGCCTCGTGGAGACCATCTGGCACGGCAGCCTCTTCCTCCAGGGCTTCGGCGACCCCACGCTCGGGCTCGAAGACCTCGACGCGCTCGCCGCCGAGGTCGCCTCCTGGGGGATCACCCACGTCGACGGGGCGGTCGTCGGGGACGAGACCTGGTTCGACGGCAAGCGAACCGCGCCCGGGTGGAAGCCGAGCTTCTACCGGATCGAGTCGCCGCCGCTCTCGGCGCTCACTGTCGCGCGCGGCTGGTTCCGGGGCAGCACGACGGGGACGCCCGCCCTCGCGGCCGCCTCCCTCTTCCGCACGGCGCTCGAGGCGCACGGGGTCACTGTCGCGAAGACGGCCCGAACCGGCGTGCCGCTCGAGCTCGCCGTCCCGCTCGCGCAGGACCTCTCGGAGCCCCTCGCGGAGATCGTCCGCTTCATGGGGAGGGAGAGCGACAACTTCACCGCGGAGGTGCTGCTGAAGGAGCTCGGGGCGCTGGGCCGCGGGAAGGGGACGACGGCCGCCGGCGCGAGCGTCGTCGCCGAGACGCTCGCCGCCGCGGGGGTGCCGACCGCAGGCGTGCGGCTCGTGGACGGCTCGGGGCTCTCCCGCTCCGACCGGCTGACCGCGAACGCACTCGTGGGGATCCTGACCGCGGGGCTCGCCGACCCCGACCTTCGCGACGCCTTCGTCGACTCGCTCGCCGTCGCGGGCGTGGACGGGACGTTGCACGACCGGCTGCGAGCACGCCCGGCCCGCGGCCGCGTGATCGCCAAGACGGGAACGACGAACCTCGCCTCCGCCCTCTCGGGCTTCGTCCGCGACCGCTACGTCTTCGCGGTGCTCCAGAACGGCAGCCCGATCTCGGCCGTCTGGGCGCGGCGGGCCCAGGATCGCTTCGCGACCGTGCTCGCTTCCGGTTAGCGGCGGCGCGGGGGCGGCACGATCCCGCCGGGGGCGTCGCCGGGGGCGTCCTTGACGAGCTCGCGCAGGTCGGCCTCGGAGAGGATCGGCACCCCCGCTTTTTCCGCCTTCGCGGCCTTGCTTCCGGGACTCTCGCCCACGATCACGCCAGTCGTCTTCTTGGAGACGTTGTCCGAGACCTTCGCGCCGAGCGAGGCGAGCGCGGCCGCGGCCTGCTCGCGCGTGAACCCCTCGAGCGTCCCGGTGATCACGTACTGCGTCCCCGAGAGTGGCCCCTCGACCGGCCGTTCCGCCTCGCCGGCCTCGAGCGTCAGCTCGAGCGCGCGCAGCTCCTCGACGAGCGAGCGGTTGCCCTCGTCCGCGAACCACTCGGTGATCGACTCGGCGCGGTCGGGCCCGATCCCGTCCACCTCCTCGATCTGCTCCTGGGCGGCGCCGAGGAGCGCGTCCACGGTGCCGAAGTGCCGGGCGAGGCTCTGGGCGGTGACCCAGCCGACGTCGGGGATGTTCAGGCCGAAGAGGACGCGCGAGAACGGCTGCGCCTTCGAGGCCTCGATCGAGGCGAGCACGTTCGTCGCGGAGGTCTCGCCGAAGCCGTCCAGCTCCACGAGCTGCTCCTTCTCAAGCCGGTAGAGGTCGGGCATCGAGCGAAGCAGCGCGAGATCCCAGAGGCGGCGGACGAACTGCTCACCCACGCCCTCGATGTCCATCGCGGCGCTGACCCAGTTGATGAGCGTCTCGAGTCCCCGTGACGGACAGGCGCGGTTGGGGCAGCGGTGCATCACCTCGCCCTCTGGCTTGACCACGTCGTGGCCGCAGAGGGGGCACTGGGCCGGCATCCGGAACTCCTTCGTCCCCTTCCGGTGCTCGCCCGCGGGGCCGACGATCTGCGGGATCACGTCCCCGGCGCGCTGGACGATCACGAGGTCGCCCTCGCGGATCCGCTTGCGGTTGATGTCCTCTTCGTTGTGCAGGGTCGCGCGGGAGATCGTGACGCCGCCGACCTCGACGGGGTCCAGGATCGCCCATGGGTTCAGCGCGCCGGTGCGGCCGACGCGGATCGCGATCGTCGTCAGCGTCGTCTGCGCGGTCATCGGCGCCCACTTGAAGGCGCGGGCCCAGCGGGGCCGGTCGTGGAGCGCACCCAGCCGCGCCTGCTGCTCCAGCGAGTCGACCTTGATCACGATCCCGTCGATCTCGTAGTCGAGCTCGAGCCGGCGGGCCTCCCACTCCGTGCAGGCGGCGGCGACCTCCTCGATCGTCTCCAGCCGCTGCGCGAACGGGTTCGTGCGAAAGCCGCGCTCCGCGAGCCAGGCCAGCGTCTCCCACTGCGTCTCGGCTGGGATCGCCTCGGGCAGGCCTGTGCCGTAGGCCCAGATCGCGAGCCCGCGCTCGGCGGTGATCCGCGAGTCGAGCTGGCGAAGCGAGCCGGCGGCGGCGTTGCGCGGGTTCGGAGCGACCTTCTTCCCGGCGGCGGCGAGCTGCTCGTTGACGCGGGCGAAGGTCGAGAGCGGGAAGTAGACCTCGCCGCGCACCTCCAGCAGCGGCGGCGGCTCCTCGCCCTCGGGCAGCCGGAGCGCCAGCGGAATCGAGCGGACGGTGCGCAGGTTCACCGTCACGTCCTCGCCGCGGCGGCCGTCGCCGCGTGTGGCGCCGCGGACGAACCGTCCGTCCTCGTAGACGAGCGACACCGCGGAGCCGTCGATCTTCGGCTCCAGCACGTAGGCGACCGGCTCGTCCGAGTCGAGCCGCTTGCGCACATCCTCCGCCCACTTGACGAGGGCCTCGTCGGTCGTGACCTTCTCGAGCGAGCCCATTGGGGCGACATGCTCGACCTTGCGGAACTTGTCCGACGGGGGCGCGCCGACCCGCCGCGTGGGCGAGTCGTCGGTTGCGAGCTCGGGGTCCTCCTCCTCGAGCGCCTGCAGCTCGTCGAAGAGCTTGTCGTACGCGGCGTCGCTGATCTCCGAGTCGTCGAGGACGTGGTAGCGGTGCAGGTGGTGGGAGATGACCTCCCGGAGCTCCGCCGCCCGCTCAGAGGGCTGCAAGGAGCTCCTCCGTCGTCTCCACGATCGCGTCGGGGCCTTCAGCCTCCAGACGGTCGCGGCCGTGCAGGCGTCCCCAGGTGACGCCGACCGAATGCAGGCCGGCGGCGCGGGCGGCGCGGATGTCGAAGGGGGAGTCGCCGACGTAGGCGGCCTGCTTGGGGCTCGCACCGAGCCTCTCGAGCGCGAAGAGGAGCGGCTCGGGGTCGGGCTTGTGCCGTTCGGTGTCGTCGGCGCCGACGACGACTTCGAAGAACGACTCGAGCGGCAGGTAGCGGAAGGCGATGTCCACGGTGGCGCGCCGCTTCGCGGTCACGATCCCGAGCCGGCGCCCCTGCCCCTTCAGCGTCGTCAGCGCGTCCGTCATCCCGGCGCACTCGGTGAGCTCCGCGTGGAGCGGCTCGTTGTGGGCGCGGTAGCAGTCGACGAGCTCGCCGACGCGGTCGGCGTCGAGCATCCGCATCTGCTCAACGAGCCCGGGGCCGCCGACGGCCTGGACGAGCTCTGCATCCGGGATCTCGCGTCCGAGCACGGTCAGCGACGCGTGCCGCATCGAGGCCAGGATGATCGAGCCCGAGTCGATCACCGTGCCGTCGAGGTCGAAGAGGACGACGGGGAAGCGCACGGCAGGATGCTAGCCGCCGGATGCTAGGAGGAAGCCTGGTAGTGGACGCGCTCCAGGTAGAGGCCCCAGGGCGGCGCGGTCAGGCCCCCTTCGGCGCGCGGCCGTCCCTGGAGGAGCGGGGCGAGCTCGTCGGGCGTCCGCTCCAGCATCGTCCCGACGAGCGTCCGGACCATGTGCCGGAGGAAGCTGTTCGCGGTCACGGTGAAGTGCAGCTCCTCGCCGTGCTCCTCCCAGGTGGCCTCCGAGATCGTGCGCACGAAGACCTGGTGCTCCGTCTCGGCCGGCGTGAAGGCGGTGAAGTCGTGCTCGCCCGGCAGGAGTGCGGCACAGTCGCGGAGCGTCTCGAGGTCGAGCGGCCGGGGCCACCAGAGCGCGCGGCGCGCCTCGAAGCCCGAGCGGGTACGGCGGCGGAGGACGCGGTAGCGGTAGCTGCGCCCGGTGGCGGAGTAGCGGGCGCTGAAGTCGTCGGGCACCTCCTCGGCGGCAAGGACGACGGCGTCGTGCGGCAGCTCGGAGTTGAGCGCGGCGGCCGCGCGCCCGGGGGGCGGGCCAGCCCCGTCGCCGCGGAAGCTCGCCACCTGCCCGCTCGCGTGGACGCCGGTGTCGGTCCGCCCCGCGACGGCGAGGTCGTCCCAGCGCTCGTAGACGGCGTCGAGCGCGTGGCGGACGACGCCCTCAACCGTGCGCGCGGCGGGCTGCCGGGCCCAGCCGCCGAAGCCCGTCCCGTCGTACTCGAGCGTCAGCCTCACCCTCATCGCTGCCGCACCGTCAGCGTCAGCCCGTCGATCGCCACGACCTCGACGGCGGCACCCTCGTCGGCGCCTTCGGGACAGCGCGCCTGCCAGAGCTCCCCGTGCACGCGCACCCGCCCGTCGGGCCGGCACGCGGCCGTTACCGTCGCGGTCGCGCCCACGAGGCCCTCGGCGCCCGTGACTGCGCGGCGCCGGTGCGAGAGCCACCACCAGAACCACGCCTCCCCCAACTCGATGGCGCCCCCGAGGGCGACGGCGACGATCCCCCACGGGGAGGGCAGGACGAAGAGCGCCAGCGCGAGCGCGACGAGGAGCGCCACGGTTCAGACGCGGCGGTCGAGGAGCTCGAAGACGCGCCCGTCGGGGGCGCAGAAGTGCTGATAGCGGAAGCGCTCGTTCGCGGCCAGCTCGCCTTCAGGGGCGACGCCCCGCTCGGCCAGCTCGGCAGTGGCGTCGACGACGTCGTCGACGAGGAAGCCGAGGATCGTGTCCGAGGGTGGCGAGATCCAGTCCTGTGGCACGACCGCGAGCGAGCTGCCGTCGGCGAGGTCGAAGGCGTGGTAGCCCTCGCCCGGTGCCGGCTCGAGCCCGAGCACGTCGCGGAAGAGTCCCGCGAGCGCGAGCGCGTCCGGGCTGGCCACCCCCGCGAAGACGAGTCCTTCGATCTGCACGGGCCGAGCCTACCGCGGGCGAACCAAGTCACTCGTCCTCTCGTCTGCGACCAGCTCGAACATCAGGCCCAGGTCCGCGCGTGACCTGACGAACTCTTCGGCGGCGCTCATGACGAATCTACTCGTCCAAGATCGATGGAGTGCCCCAGGTCTGGCTGGGTGGTCGTCTCGGTGATCCAGAATCCGTCGACCCCGAGTATCGGTACCCGAAGCTCACGGGCGCGAGCGATCATCGCCACAGCGAGCTCGGGTCGGAGCACGAGGGTTCCTCCCCGGAGCATGCCTCGCGTCTTGAACTCCGCGGCGATACTCACGGCCGTCGCCGCGGCGCGCCTGTTCCCGCGCCGTCGGTCATAGAGGTTCGCCGCGCGGAAGAGTCGTACGAGAACGTGACGTCAGACGTCGAATCAAGACATCTTCATTTCGAAGAGGAGCCGCGTTTCGTGATCGGCGTCGCACCGATGAAACCAAATACAAACCCAGCGAGCCCAGCGATCACTCCAACTCCAATGCCCTCTGCCGCTAGTCCGACAAAGAAACAAACGATTGCGACTGAAAGCGTAAAGTAGAGCCGCTGGGTACGGGACGTCTCCTTCCCGACGAGCTCCGGACGCGGGACGTCTCCAGCATGAATGGATGTTCGTAATGCATAGAGAAAGACCAGTGTCGTTCCGCTACCTAGGAGCCCTAGGATTGGACGCTCGCTTGAGAACGAGACGAGCGCGACGCCTGCTGCCGAGATTGCGAGCAACAAGCAAGCCACCGATACGAGACGGTTAGAGCGCCGCCCGCGCATCAACGGGCGCATCGTGACGATTGATCAAGCCCGAAAGCCAAGAACGTTCCCGTACCTAGCAGACCAGGTCCGGCAGCCGCCATAGCTACATGCCCAGGGTGCGAAACCCCGGCGAGCAGGCCCTGCGGTTTCGCACGGGCCGCCAGTCGAAATCTCCAGCCCCCGACTGCAACCGACCCACCGGCAGCCCAGTAGGACACCACGGAAGCGTAGCAATTGGGATCGTCCCACCCCCGCTTAACTGTCGGCACGAACTCGCGAGCTGTCCCGGCTACATAGCAGCCCAGCTTGCTGGTGAAGCCGCCAGTGCACGGCCCGGGCCACGCGGGCCCCCAACCACTTGGATCAACGAACACGAGCGGTCGCCCGTCGACATAAACAAACGAGGATACCCCCGGCTCGTGCAGCGTTTGCGTCATCGGATCGGCGCTCAAGAATCGCCGAATTATGGGGTTGTATTGCCGTGCGCGGAGGTGGTAGAGCCCGGTCGCGTCGAGCTGCTCCCCCGCGAACCGCATCACATTCACCGGAGCCGCCGGATCGTTCTGCACCACCGACCGCACCGACCCGAACGGCTCATACGCATACGTCCACTCCGTCGCCCCGCCCGCCGAGGTCAGGTTGCGCACGCTCCCCAGCCGATCTGCGTGGAAGTAGCTCGTCCCGGACGCGTCCGCCATCGAGATCCGTCCCAGCCCATACGCATACGAGCGAACCGTCGTCCCTGCACCGTCCCGCTCCAGAGCGAGCTGGGGCAGGCCGAAGCTCGAGTCCCAGAGATAGCTCATCGAGCTCGTCCCGTCGGAAGCGCTGAGGCGCGTACCGTCACCGTCGTACCCGTAGGTCGTCGTCACCCCGCCAGCGGTGCTCGAACTCATCCTGTTCGCGAGGTCATAGGCGTAGCTGACCGCCCCCGCAGCCGTCTGATTCCCGTTTGCGTCGAACGAGAACGACGTCGTTCCGGCCGGCCCCGCCAAGGACGTCAGTCGGTCACCCGCGTCGTAAGAGTACGACGTGGTACCCGACGGACGGGCTTCGGTCATCTGATTGCCTACAGCGTCGTAGGTGTAGCGAATGAACGGGTCACTGCCACCCGGGCAACTTGCGGCAAAGCAGACGTCGTCCAGCCTGTCCCGATTGTCATAGCCGTAGGTCGTCGTTCCGCCCGTGCCAGTCGCGCTCGTCGGATTCCCGACGGCGTCGTAGACATACGTCTCCGAAAGGAGCGATGTCCCTCCCTTGGTATGTGCGAGCGAGACCAGCCTGCCCGAACGATCGTAGACTCGGGTCTCGACGTAGCCGTTCGAAGCCGGAAGCGTTCGAGTCGTCAGGCGCCCGGACGAGTCGTAGGCGTACGAGGTCGACGCACCGGAACGGCTCACACCCGCAAGGCGACCGTCGTCGTCATACGTGTACGTCAGTGAGCCGACCCCCGGGTAACTCCGCTCGGTGACGTTGCCGACAGCGTCGTACTGATACCCAAACGAATCGCCACCCCGGGTCACGCCGGTCAGCTGGCCGAGCGCGTCGTAGCTGGAGAGCTCCGTTCCCGCGCCGTCGGTCATCGAGGTTCGCCGCCCGGCAGCGTCGTACGCGAACGTGACGTCAGGCGTCGAATCGCTGTAGTCGATGGCGATCAGCCGGTTGAGGACGTCGTAGGCGAACGTCGTCGTTCCGTCGCCCGACGTCGGCGTGGCATTGCCGTTCGGATCGGTGACCGAGGCCACGTTGCCGTTGGCGTCGTAGGTGTAGCTCCACGAGGCGCCGGTTGGCTCGAGGACGCTGATCAGCCTGTCCGCCGCGTCGTAGCCGTACTGGGTGACACGGCCCTTTGCGTCAGTGCGCGTGGCGAGATTGCCGACGTTGTCGTAGGTGTACGACGTGACGGTCGAGTCTGGGGCGGTGACGGTGACGAGCCGATTCGCGGCGTCGTAGGCGTATGCGATCAGACGACCGTTCGCGTCAGTCGTGCCGGCCAGGTTGCCAATGGCATCGTAGGTATTCGTGGTCACGTACCCGAGCGGATCGGTGGCTGTCAGGACATCGCCTGCAGCGTCGTACGTGAAGGCCCTCCGATAGTCGGACGGAGTAGCGCCGGCGGCATTCCCCCGCGGCTCGACGACGTTCGCGACGCGACCTGCTGCGTCGTAGCCGATCGCCGTGACGTTGCCGAGCGGCGTCGTGACGGTGCTGAGCTGCCCGTTGCCGGTGTACGTCAGCTGCGTCGCCTTCGAACGCGGATCGGTGATCACTGCCGGACGACCCGTTGCCGAATCAACGGTGACCCCGGTCACCGGAGCTGTCTGTGGGCCGCCACCGTCCGGGTCGGCGCCTGTTGCCTGGATGAGATTCCCGGCCGTGTCGTACGTGTACGCCGTCGTCGCGCTCAGGCCGTTCGTCTCCGTCAACAGGTTGTTGCTCGTGTCGTAGCTGTACGTGATCTGGTGGGAGAGCGGCGCCGCGGCGGTGGCCGTCAGCAAGTTGCCGCGGGCGTCATAGGTGAACGTTGTCGTGTTGCTCCTCGGATCCTTGACGGTCGTGAGGTTGAAGGCGGCGTCGTAGCCGTGTTCCGTCCTGTTGCCGAGTGGATCGACTCGCGCGATCAGCCGATTGCCGGAGTATTCGTCGGTCCACACGTGTCCGTTCGCATCTGTCGTCGTCAGCCTCTCTGCAGTCGGGTTCCAGGAGAAGGTGGTGACCTTGCCGAGCGCGTCGGTCTGGCTGACGATCCGGCCGCCACTGTCATACGTGCTCTGGACGACCGTGTGGCTGTTCTGGTCGACGATCTTCTTCAGCCATCCCTGGGTCGTGTACTCGTACGAGACCGCGCTCCCGCGGACATCGGTGACACTCACGAGGCGCCGGTCTGAATAGACGTAGCTCACGCTTCGGCCGTCCGGCAGCGCGACGCTCGTGATCAGCTTGGCGGCGTTCGTCGTCACAGTCGCCGCCCGCCCGCTCTGATCGGTAACCGTTGTCAGCCCGTTCGCCCCGTACGCGAGGGTCACACCCTTGCCGTTGCGGTCGACGATGCTTGTCAGGCGACCGGTACTGTCAAACCGGTAGCTGACTCGGTCGCTCCGGACGAGGACGAAGCCTCCCGTGACGGTGGAGAGCGTGGAGAGGCTCCCGGTCGCGGTATACTGCCCGCCCGTTCCGGGTGCGTAGACGATCGTCTGCCCGTCCTCGGCAATGAACGCGACTTCACCGTTTGAACGGACTTGAAGGCTCGCCCCATATGAGTAGGACCAACCGAGCCCGAACGCCCCGATTCGCGCATCCTCGGAGTTGTAGGTTCGGCTGAGGGAGAACGACGCCCCGATCCCCGGAAGGCTTAGATCGGTCGCGCTCGTCCGGAAGCCCCCGGATGCTCCGTTGACGGGATCTCCGAGGCAGGAACCAACATCATTCGCGTGAACCTGATTGCCGCAATCGCCTTTCCCCTGCTCCTGGGGGAAACCGGAGGCGGCAAAGCCCCGCTGGAAACAGGGCAACTGGCCGAGCGTGGACCCTGGCTGGCCATCGCCGCAGCCGGTAGGAGAAATCATCTTGTTCTGGTGGCCGACAGTGGATCCGGGCCCGAAGACGGCCCAGATCTCTCTCCGGAAGCTGAGCCAGTTCCCTGAGCCGTGGTAGAGATTGCCATTCTGGCCACAGCTGTTGTACGGATACCCGACGATCGGAACGCACTCGAAGATGGTTTCTTCGAAGCCGCCTGTCCACTGCCTGTTCTCGAAGGCGAGATGGTAGAAGTCGCCCGTGCAGACCCACTTGATCCTCGAGATCCACTGGCCGTTCCAAGGCACCATCTGCCCGCACTGACCCGGGGCAGGCCTCGAGACCGGGGGGAGGCCGGTGAGCTCGCCCGACGCCGCCGAACCCGCGCTGCTCGACCCGGCCCCGTTGCTCGCCGAGGCTTCGCCCTTTAGCCGCGCGCCCACGTCCGCACTCGTCGTTGAATACGAGGAGAATGTGGCGCTCGGAATCGAAGCGCAGTCCAGCCCAGCCGAGTCGCAGCGATACCACTGGTAGGCGTAGGCCGTAGGACCGCCCGCCCACGTCCCGTTTGTCATCGTCAGCGTCCACGACTCGGTCAATGTTCCGCTCACGATCGGAGGGGCTGTGTTGACCGGCGCCCCGACGATCGAGCCTGTTGCAGCGGAGGACTCCCTGGCCGAGCCCGCCGCATTGCTTGCTGAGATCCTGGCTCGGACGCTCTTGCCACTGTCACTCGCAGCCGTGATGTAGGACGCGCCGGTCGCTCCGGCGATTTCCGTACAAGCGCCGCCCGATGCCCCGCAACGCAGCCATTGATAGGCATACGCCGCCGGGGATCCTGTCCAGGTGCCGGTGGTTACAGTCAGAGTCTGGCCTTGGTTGAGGCCGCCTGAAATCGCAGGGGCGACCGTCGGCGATGGTGCCCCTGCGGGGCGCACCGATTGGTAGTGCGTCAGCACCTGCCCGCTCGTCAGGGCGTGATCGTAGACGGCCACATCGTCGAGATCGCCGCGGAAGCAGTAGTCGGGTGTTTTGTCACGGTTCTGCGAACAGGCGAATGTCAAAGGCGTCGGGTAGTTAGACAGAGTCCCCGTCTGGGCCTTCGAGGCGACTTGGAGGCCGTCGCGGAAGATGCGCATCGCTGTGCCGTCGTAGGTGCCCACGATGTGGTTCCACACACCGGATTTCCAACCTGAGTACGAGACATCGAGGTCGACTTTCGTCCCCCCGATCGCCAGGCTAAACGCGATGTTCTTGGGCGCTGCCCCCGCATCGTAGAGGCGAAGCGAATACTGGAAGTAGGGTGCCGAGTAGGACGTATACCCCTTCTCCACGATCGGCTTAGACATTGTGAACGCCCCTGCGAGCGGTTTGACCCCGGCCTCGAGAGTGAGACCCGTCGACGGGTTGAGCGGCACTGCATTCGAAACGCTCACGAAACTCGTTCCGTAAAGCCCCACCGCTGGATCGAGATCGTCGACTCCGCCTGGAACTCCTAGAACAGGTGTCCCCGTGTATGTGCCGTTCAGACCCGAGGAGCCGTAGTCGACAGCCGATGTCCCCGTCGTCTCTCCGAGCCGCCAGTAAGCACCTGGCGAATCGCCCACGACGGATACGGAGTAGCCGGCGAGCGCCGCCGGAGCGAACAGGAGGGCCGCCACGAGAGCGGCCGCACGAATGAGACAGCGTTGCAAGCGGCCGCGCGGCCGAGCAGTTGCCGAATCCCCCACGCTGATTAAGTCCGCGTCCTCCACCCCTTCTCGCATCCAAGCAGTAGGGCTGCCTAAAGTCACGCGGGCTCTTGGATCACACGAGAATCGAGGGCAGAACGACAGAGGCGCGCAGATCTGCGCGCCTCTGTGAGGCGGAACGGTTCTTGTAACCGCGGGCTAGCGCGGGCCGGCGAACGCGGTCTCGGGCTCGTAGTCCACGAGCTCGAGGTAGACCATCTCGGCCGCGTCGCCCTGGCGGGCACCCAGCTTGATGATCCGCGTGTAGCCGCCCGGCCGCTCGGCGAACCGGGGCGCGATCTCGCTGAAGAGATGGCTGACCACGTCCGGCGAGCGGAGCTCCGAGAGCGCCTTCCGGCGCGCCGCGAGGTCGCCGCGCTTCCCCAGCGTGATCATCTTCTCCGCGAACGGCTTGACGGCCTTGGCCTTCGCCTCGGTCGTCTGGATCCGGCCGTGCTCGAGCAACGCACCGGCAAGGTTCGAGTAGAGCGCCTTGCGGTGCGCCGAGGTGCGCCCGAGCTTCTTGCCTGACCGCGCGTGGCGCATCGCTACTCGTCGCCCCGCAGGTTGAGGCCGTGGGTCGCGAGGGTCTCCTTGACCTCCTCGATCGACTTCTTGCCGAAGTTCGGGATCGCGGCGAGCTCGTTCTCGGACTTGACGACGTGGTCGCCGATCGTCTCGATCCCCACCCGCTTGAGGCAGTTGTAGGACCGGACGCCGAGCTCGAGCTCCTCGATCGGGAAGTTCTCCATCCCGTGCGCGGCCGGAGCCTCGACACCCGAGTCGCCGGCAGCCGCGGCCTCGCCGAAGCCCTCGATCCGGTCGAGGTCGGTGAAGATCGCCAGCTGGCGGATCAGGACCTCGGCCGCCTGGCCGATCGCGTCGCGGGGCTCGAGCGAGCCGTCCGTCGTCACGTCGAGACGGAGCTTGTCGTAGTCGGTGCGCTGACCCACGCGCGCGGCCTCGACGTCGTAGGAGACGCGGCGGACCGGCGAGAAGATCGAGTCGATCGGGATCACGCCGATCGTCGTCTCCGGCCCGCGGTTCAGCTCGGCCGGGACGTAGCCGCGACCGCGGCCGATCGTCAGCGTGATCTCGAGCTTGCCCTTGTCGGAGAGCTGCGCGAGCTCGAGCTCCGGGTTGAGGATCTCGAGGTCGGC
>JBBQHQ010000023.1:0-23963 GCA_038324115.1 Gaiellales bacterium | reverse complement strand
CCGCCGCGGAGAAGGTCTTCATCCTGCTCGCCTTCGCGCCCGTCTTCAGCGCGGTCTACGCGTTCGCCGCAGGGCTCGTCCGGGGACGGCGGCCGGAGCTCCGCCGCTGGCTGCTCGCGGTCGCGGTCGGGACGCTCGACTTCGTTCCCGCGGCGCTGACGCTTCCCTGGTTCGCGCTGCTCGCCCTCGCCTGGCTCGCGCTCGCCGGCCTCGTGGTGCCGGTGCTCGTCAACGAGCCCGGGCCGCCGTTCGCAGCGCTCCGCCGCGCCTTCCAGCTCGGCCGCGCCGACTACGTGCACGCGCTCGGCTCGCTGGCGACGCTCGTGATCGTCTTCGTCCTGACCAGGATCGCGCTCGCGTTCCTCCTCCGCGAGCAGGCCGACCACGCCGTGCGGGCCGCCGTCTTCCTCGCCGACCTCGTCGTCTCCCCGCTGCTCTTCCTCGGCGCCGCCCTGCTCTACGTCGACCAGGCGGCCCGCGTAGGATCCCGGCGACGTCGAAAGGAGCGCTAGGTGCCGACCTACCTGATGCTGACCCGCCTCACCGCCCAGGGGGTGCAGACCCTGAAGGCGAACCCTGCTCGCCTGCGCGAGGTCAACCGCGACGTCGAGGAGCTCGGCGCGAAGGTGCTGAACCAGTGGGCGACGATCGGCGAGTACGACTTCGTCAACATCGTCGAGGCGCCCGACGCCGCCACGATCGCCAAGGTCTCGCTCGCGCTCGGCGCACGTGGGAGCGCCAAGCTCCAGTCGCTCGAGCTGCTCGAGGTCGACGCCCTGATCGCCGCGCTCGACTCCTAGCGGAAGCCGGGCTCGGCCGAGGCGGGCGGGAGCGGGCTCTGGGGCAGCCCCGCCCGCGGCTCGCCCTGGTTGTAGACGCCGGGCGCGACGTCGTTCGGCGCATCGGGGTGGAAGAGCGAGGCGAGATGCTGGATCTGGCCGCGGCCGGGGCCGTGCTCGAACTGGCCGCCCCCGTAGACCGCGATCCCGCGCTCCTCGCAGAGGTCGTAGAAGTCGAAGAGCCGCTGCACGGTGCCGAAGCGGGACGGCTTCGAGTTGAGGCAGCGCGGAGCATGCTTCAGCGCGTCCACGTCCTCGACCGAGTGGAGCGGGAGATCCCAGGTGAGCCGGTCGAGGTCGCCTGCGAGAACGGGCTCGGTCTCGGGCGTCAGGCGAGCATCCTCGAGCCAGACCTCCGGGAAGGCGCTTGCGACGCGGCCGTACAGCTCCGGCGTGGGTGTCGCGTCGACCCAGTCGCCCTCGTACAGGCCCTTCAGGTCGACGACATCGACGGCGCCCGTCGCGGCGAGCCGGGCGACGTGCTCGTCCGTCCAGGCGTCCTGTGCGTCGAGCTTGAAGCGGAGCCCGGGCTCGACCGCGAGCCACTGCTCCGGGTTGTTCTGCGAGACGACGAAGCGGACGGGATGCGGCTCCCGGCCGACGGCCGCCGCGAGCGAGAGGCCGTTCTGACGCAGGGCGAGGTCGAGCGCCGCCGCCTCGAAGCCCCACGGCCGGTAGCCGGGGAGCTCGGGCAGGCCCGCCGAGAACTCGCGCAGCGTGCCGCTTCGGGGGAGGTCGTAGCGGTCGTCGGTCGTCTGCTTGTCGTAGGTGACGTCCTCGCCGAGCCCGGTCTCGCCGGCGCCGTGGAGGCGGACGAGCGTCCGGTCGAAGCGCGCGCCCGGCTTGGCGAGCGGCTCCAGCTCGTACCCCTCCACCTCGAGGGGCAGGTCGGTGACGCGGTCAAAGAGCGGCATACGCGACCGCGATCTCGGCGGCGAGCCCGGCATTGGCGGCGATCAGCTCGCGGTTGGCGGCGAGCGTGCGGCCTCCGGACTCGCGGTGGAGGTAGGCGAGGACGAACGGGGTCACGGCCTGCCCGCTGACGCCCTGGTCGTGCGCGTCGGCGAGCGCGCGCTCGATCAGCGGCTCGATGTCGTCGAGGCTGTCCGAGGCGGGGTGGCCGACGAGGATCGACGTGTGCCGGCCGAGCCGCCAGTGGGCGCGGGCGACCTGCGCCGCTTCCTCGGCGCTCTCGACGCGTGACGAGACGGGCGGGCCGCCGTGCGCGGCGTAGAAGAGGGGGAGGTCGTCGGTGCGGAAGCCGAGCACCGGAACGCCGAGGGTCTCCAGGAGCTCCGCCGTCGCGGACACGTCGAGGATCGACTTGACCCCGGAGGAGACGATCAGTGCCTCCGTTCGGATCAGCTCGCCGAGGTCGGCGGAGATGTCGGGCGGGTCGGGGAAGCCGCGGTGGACGCCGCCGAGGCCGCCCGTGCCCATGAAGCCGATCCCGATTGTCCGGCAGGCGGCGAGCGTGCCGCCGACGGTGGTTGCGCCGACGGCGCCCTGGACGAGGCAGGCGGCGATGTCGCGGGGGCCGACCTTGCGCGCCCCGGCGTCGAAGCGGCCGAGCTCGTCCTCGGAGAGGCCGATCCGGAGCTTCCCGTCGAGGATCCCGACGGTAGCCGGAACGGCCCCGGCCGCACGGACGCGGCGCTCGCTCTCGACGCCGACCTCGACGCCCTCACCGGGCGGGAAGCCGTGCGCCACGAGCGTCGTCTCGAGAGCCACGACGGCGCCGCGCTCGGCGAGCGCCTGGCCCACTTCCTCCGAGACGGCGACGAGATCCTTCACTCCGGCGACCCTAGCGGACGTGTCCCGGTGCCAGACACGGTGCCAGGCTCCGTGCCTGGCTGGGTCGGCCGTTCCGGGCATGGCCGTTTAAGGCATCGCGCCCAGACGGGCGACGCAGCGGGCGGCCGCCTCGAGTGCCAGCTCCGGGCCGCCGACGAGGTAGCCGGCCGCGAGCGCGTCCCCGGCGCCCGTCGTGTCGAGCACCTCGGCCGGCAGCGCGGGCAGCTCCCGCTCGCCGAAGCGCGCGCCGCCCGGGCCGAGCTTGAGGACCCAGGTGCAACCAGGCAGGGGGCCGCCGAGGATCCGCTCCTCGTCCTCGTTCGCGAAGACCACGTCGGGGGCGAGGGCCTCCAGCCGCTCCCGGAACCGGGCGGGGCCGAAGTCGCGGATCGCGCTCCACGAGGAGAGGTCGACCGACAGCCGCGGGACGAGCTCCGCCGCGCGCAGGGCGGCGCCGTCCACGGGCTCCCGGAGCAGCGAGTAGCCGGGGAGGTGCAGGTGCTCGCAGCCCTCGAGCCAGGCGGGGTCGAGCTCGTCTGCCCGGAGCTCGGGGGAGACGCCGCGGTCCGAGGCCATCGTCCTGCCGCCGTCGGCGGCGACGAGCGAGACCACCGTGCCGGTCCGGCCCTCCACCAGTGGCCCGCGCACCTCGACGCCGTAGCGTTCGAGCCCCGTCCGCGCCGCCTCGCCGGCCTCGTCGCGCGCCAGCTTCCCGACGAAGCAGGCGGCGCCGCCGAGCTCGGCGATCCAGGCGGCGACGTTCGCGGCCTGCCCTCCCGGCCCGAGCTTCGTAACCGCGTTGGCGTCGGCTCCCTCGGCGAGCGGCTGCTCGAGCCGCACGATCACGTCGAGCAGGAGGTCTCCCAGGGTGGCGATCACGGCTCTACGATCCTTCCATGGACGGAGAGAACCGGCGCTCCCGAACCCGCTCGTTCCTCGTTGGCGCGGCCGTCGGCGCCTCTGCCGCGATCGCCGCGGCCCGGCGGCGCCGGCCGAAGGAGCGCCGCCGCGAGACCCCGGCGGGCCTGGCCGCGTTCGAGGAGGCGCCCTGCTACCGCGAGCTCGTCGAGAGCGAGCGCGAGGCGCCGTAGCCGCGGAGCGCCCGGGCGGCCCGCTCCACCGTCAGGAGGTTGATGTCGGCGTCGCCGATCCGCAGCGCCTTCCCCACGAGCAGCGCCTCGCCCGCGCGGTCGAGGTACGCGGCGGGCGTCCCCGTCGGCCCCTTCGTCCGGATCACCAGGAACGGCCCGAACCGGCGCGTCGTGAACGCGTCCGCAGGGCTGGGCGTCCGGTAGTCGATCTCCAGGGCCGGGCGGACGTTGTTGCGCTCGCTCGCATCCAGCACCCAGACGCCGCGGCCGAGCGGCCGGTCGAGATCGAGCAGCGTCGAGAGCGCGAGGTTCGCGTCGGCGCGCGGCAGAACCGTCAGGGGAAAGTCCGGATTCCGTTCCCAGGCGCCCAGATAGACGGGCTCGAAGCCGAAGAGGACGTCGTCGGGCCGGCTCGTGGCGGCGAGCCACGCCGACGCGGACGCCCGAGCCGCTTGCCGCGCGTCCGGCTCCCATTCGAAGAGGACGGAGTTCTTGTGCCAGGCCCACGAGACCTGGGCGACGACGAGTGCGGCGAGGACGATCGGGGCGAATCGCCGCAGCCGGACGATCCCGGTCCCGAGCAGGATCGCCGCGAACGGCAGCGCGAAGATCAGGTGCCGCGTCTCGGGTGAGGCCGAGCCGCCGAGCCGCGCGGCCACGAACGCGAGCGCCGGGACGCCGACGACGCAGCCCGCGAGCACGAGCGTCCGCCGCGGCACGTTCGCTGCCCCGAGCGCGAGCAGCGCGAGCACGGGGACGAGCACCCACCACCAGCCGGCTGTGAAGTCCCCGGCGACGTGCCAGAGGTAGACGACGACGGGCCAGGGGCCGCCGAGCCGCTTGCCGCCACCGCCGACGCCGACGTCGAACCGTCCCGCCAGCACGAGGTCGGTGAGCCAGAACGGGATCGCGAGCACGCCCAGGGCGACGAAGGCCGCGACCGCCTGCCGGAGCCGCTCCCGGTGCGCCGCGACCAGGAATGCGGCCTGGCTCACAGCGACGAGAGCGCCGTACGGATGGGTGGCGACGGTGGCCAGAATCGCCGGCAGCCAGAGCGCCCACGAGCGCCGGTCGCCGCGCTCGAGCGCGCGCAGGAGCGCGAGGAACGAGAGGGCGCTCGTGAAGAGGAAGAGGCTGTACATCCGGGCGTAGACGCCGTGGAAGAGGAACGTCCAGCTCGCGGCGACGACGACGGTGGCGACGAGCGCGGGCAGCCGGCCGGCGAGCCGCTTGCCGAGCAGCGCTACGAGCGGCAGGCTGGCCACGGCGAAGGTCGCCGAGACGAGCCGGAGCGCCTCGAGCCCGAGCCCGAGGTGGGCGACCATCCAGGCGAGCAGAAAGTGGAGCGGGGCGCCGCCGCGGTCCTCGAGCACGACCTGGAAGAGGCCGCCGAGCGGGTGGCGCCCGACGAAGAGCGCCAGCGTCTCGTCCTCGTGCGGCGGCCACGCGAGCAGCTGGTGGAGGAGGAACGCCGACGCGGCGATCGCGACCGCCCCGACGCCGAGCGGGAACCAGCGCCGTTCGAGCACCGCCGGCAGCGCCGCGGAACGGGGATGGATCCTGGATGTCTGGGCGCTCTGGGTCATCGCTTTCGGCGTGATTGTCGCTGCTAGCCTCTCCGCCTATGCCGATCTACGAGTACCGCTGCCCGGACAGCCACACTTTCGAGGTCTTCCAGCGCATGGCCGACGACCCGATCGCGGTCTGCGAGGTGTGCGGCAAGAGCCCCGTCGAGAAGGTGCTCTACCCGGTTGCGGTTCACTACAAGGGCTCCGGCTTCTACTCCACGGACTACGGCAAGGGCGGGCGGAAGGCGGTTCCCGCGAAGGACGGCGCCGGCAGCGGCGACAGCGGCTCCTCCGGCTCCAGCGAGAGCTCGTCCTCCACGAAGGACTCCGGCAGCTCCAGCTCGACCGACACGAAGCCCGCGAAGTCCGCGGACTAGCGTCGCCGCAGCGCGTTCAGCGCGAGCAGGAGCAGGATCGACCCCGCGACCGCGAGCGCGAACGGGCCGAGCGCCCAGCTGAACGCGACCTTGTGGCCGAAGAGGGCCTCCCCGAGCAGGCCACCGATCAGGGCCCCGATCACGCCGACGGCGAGGGTGCCGAAGCAGCCGATGTTCTGCCGGCCCGGCGTCAGCACCCGGGCGACCGCGCCCGCGAGCAGGCCGAACACGATCCAGCCGAGGATGCCCACGGCGCGAGCCTACCCTGCGCCGACGACGCAGCCCGCCGCGAGCGGCTGGCCGGGCGGCGGCGGCTGCGGGGCGGAGGCGCCGCGGAACATCGTGATCGTGGCGAAGTTCTCCTGGTCGCCCAGGATCACCGACTCGCCGCCAACCGTCGAGAGCTCGCCTCCGAGCCGACAGTGGAGCGCCCGGGCCGAGTTCGCCCGGAACTTGACCCAGCCGAGCTGGAGCAGCTCGCCTGCCGAGAGGTCGGTCGTGAGCGGCTTGACGAGATCGCCGCCGATAAAGGGGAACTTGAAGAAGGTGGCGGGCCCGACGAGCTTGCCCGTCATCGCCTCGACCACTGTCTGCTGCCGCTCGCCGCGGGTGAGATCGTTCTCCGCCGGGTCGAGGCGGTTCTCCCGCACCCGTGAGTAGATCAGCGCCCGCTTGCCGCTCATGTGCTGCGTCCCCTTGGGGAAGCGCCAGCCGGGCCACTGCTCGCAGCGCGCCTGGGTCGGGTAGGGGCAGTCGAAGCGGTTGGAGAGGATCGGCTTCGGCACGTTGACGTCGATCCCACCGAGCGAGTCGATCACGGTCTTGAAGTCGTCGAAGTTGACGAGCGCCACGTGGTTGACCTCGAGCCCGGTCAGCGCCTTGACCGTCCTCATCGTCAGCGCCGGGCCGCCGAGCTGGAAAGCGGCGTTGATCTTGTTCGCCCCGTAGCCGGGGATGTCGACGCGGAGGTCGCGGGGGATCGAGAGGTAGGCGATCCGATGCCGCTTCGGGTCGGTGCGGACGATCAGGATCGAGTCGGAGCGGGCGGAGTCGGAGCGGGCGGCGCTCTTGTCCCCGTCGGTTCCGAGCAGCATGATCAGCGACGGGCTCGAGATCATCGCGCCCTCCTGCTTCCCGAGCGCGGCGTTCACGGCCTTCGGCAGCCGGGCGTTCGAGTCGACGACGCCGCCCCGGAACGAGAGGTAGCTCGCGACACCCCAGACGACGAGCAGGAGCCCGACGAGGCCGAGTGCGAGGCCGGTTCGCCGACCCCAGCGCGGCCTCCCGCGACGCCGCTTCGGCGCAGCCTGCACCGGCTTGCGGCCGTCGGAGCCGGAGGTCGAACGCGTCGGCCGGACGGTGCCGGGCACCTTCCCCTTGGTGCGCCCGCCCTTGTAGAGCCGGTACGGCTTCTCTCCCTCTGCCATCCGGGCGGTTATGGTAGCCGCGCCCTGTGAGCGCCAAACGAGTCATCGGCGTCGACCTCGGCGGCACCAAGATCCTGGCGGGGGTGCTCGCCCGCGACGGCACCGTTCTCGGGACCTCGGAGCTGCCGACGCCGACCGACTCGCAGGAGGCGCTCGTCGACGCGATCGGGCAGGCCGTGGCCGGGCTCTTCGACGGCGAGGTGGCGGCGATCGGCTTCGGTGTCCCCTCTGTCCTCGACGCCGCGACCGGCCGCTCGCTCGACTCGACGAACATCCCACTCGCCGGGATCTCGCTCGCCCGGCTGTTCGGCGAGCGCTTCGGCGTCCCCGCTGCGATCGAGAACGACGCGAACGCCGCCGCGCTCGCGGAATGGAAGCTCGGGGCCGGCCGTGGGGCCGAAAACCTCGTCATGCTCACGCTCGGCACCGGCGTCGGCGGCGGGATCGTCCTCGGCGGCGCCCTCTACCGCGGCTGGGCCGAGCTCGGGCACATGGTCGTCCAGGCGGACGGGCCCTCCTGCCAGGGCAACTGCACCGGCCACGGCCACCTGGAGGCGCTCGCCTCGGGGAACGCCGCCGACCGGGCGGCCGAGCGTCTGTGGGGCCCCGGCTCCACCGCGGAGCAGCTGGTGGAGCGGGCGGAGGCCGGCGACGGCGACGCCGTGGCCGCGCTGCACGAGATCGGCCACGTGCTCGGGGTAGCGATCGGGTCCCTCGTCAACATCTTCGGGGTTGAGCTCGTCGTCGTCGGCGGCGGCTTCGGCGCCGCGGCCTCGGAGTTCCTCGTCCCCCGCGCGCTCGAGTCGGCCCGTGCGGAGGCGCTCGCCCCGGGCCGCGAGGGGCTGCGGATCGTCAGCGCGGAGCTGGGGGCCGGGGCGGGGCTGGTCGGCGCCGGGCTCGTCGGCTTCGAGGCGCTCGACGGGATCCGGTAGCCGTGGGCCTCGCGGTCTGCGCGACGCCGATCGGCAACCTCGAGGACGTCACCCTGCGCGTCCTCCGGGAGCTCGCGGAGGCGGACATCGTCCTCTGCGAGGACACACGCCACACGAAGGGGCTGCTCGACCGGCACGGGATCTCCGCCCGCCTGCTCAGCTACCACCGCCACAACGAGGCAAGCCGTGTCGCCGAGCTGCTGCCGCGGCTCGAGGGCGGCGAGCGGATCGCCCTTGTCAGCGACGCGGGGCTGCCGGGCGTGAACGACCCCGGGGCGCGGCTCGTCCGGGCGGCGCTCGAGGCGGGGCTGCCGGTGACGGTGCTCCCGGGCGCATCCGCGGTCGAGACCGCGCTCGTGGCGAGCGGCCTCGTCGGCGAGCGCTTCCAGTTCCTCGGCTACCTGCCGCGCGGCGCGGCTGCGCTCGCGGCGATCTGGGCCGAGCTCGGCGCCTGGCCGCATGCTGCGGTCGCGTTCGAGTCGCCCCAGCGGCTGCCGGCGACCCTCCGCAGCCTCGCGGCGGCCCATCCCGCGCGGCCGGTCGCCGTCTGCCGCGAGCTGACGAAGCGCTTCGAGGAGGTCGTCCGGGGAACGGCGGCCGAGGTGGCGGAGCGCTTCGTGGAGCCGCCGAAGGGGGAGATCACGCTCGTCGTCGGCGGGGCGGTCGCGGAGCCCGACGAGGACGCCGCGACCGCTGCGGTCCGGGAGCTCGTCGGGGCCGGAGTCTCCCGTCGGCAGGCCGCTGACGTGGTCGCCCGGCTGACGTCACTGTCTCGTAACACTCTTTACCGAGAGTCGTTGCAAAGCGACTGAGCGACCCGGCTAGCGTGGACGGGAGTTGCTTCTCCCGACAACGAAAGCAGGTGGCCCATGCGTCGTCTCGTCGCCGCCGCGGCCCTTCTTGCGACGCTCGCCGTTGCGCCGGCCGCGGCCGCCTGGAGCTGGCCCCTCGACGGCCCGATCCTCCGTCCCTTCTCGCTCGCGGACAACGCCTACGCGGCAGGCCAGCATCGCGGCGTGGACATCGGCGCCGACGTGGGCGCCCGCGTCTCGGCGCCCACGGCCGGAACGGTCACGTGGGCCGGCTCGATCCCGCACGGCGGCCGCGGGTTGACGATCTCGACCCCCGACGGCCTCGCCGTGACGCTGCTCCAGCTCGGCTCGGTCGGCATTCTGGCCGGCACGATCGTGGCCGAGGGGGATGCGGTCGGAGTCGTCGGGCAGAGCTCCGACCCCGTGACGACAAGCCCGCATGTCCACCTCGGGGTCCGCGTCGCGGCCGACGCGAACGGCTACCTCGACCCGCTCTCGCTCCTGCCCCAGCGGGCGCCTGCCCCCGTGCCCGCTCCGGAGCCGCTCGTCCCGGTGGCTGCTCCCGCCCAGTCGCCTGCCGCGGAGCCGGCACCCCCGCCACCGGCCGCCGTGCCCTCGCCTGACGCGCCCGCGCCCGCGTCCGCGCCTGCCCCCGTGACGGTGGAGACGCTCGCCTCCGTCCCGCCGGCCGAGCCGGTTGTCGCGACGGCGCCGGCGGGCTTCGCCTTGCTGCCCGTCGCGCCTGGGCCTGTTTTGACCGGGCCGGTCGAAGACGTCGCCCGGCCTGCCAACGAGGCGTGGATCTCCGCCGGCCCGGCGCCTCCGGTGGCGCCTCCGGTCGCCGCGGAGATGCCCGCCCTGCCAGGCCTCGAATCTGCTCCCGTCGCCACTCTGCCCGAGCTCGGAGCTGCGGCGACGAGCCCACGGCCAGACGTGTCCCGGCCCATCGTGGCGGACCGGGAGCCGGCGCCCCTGCGGCCGCGCTCGCACCCCAGACAGAGGCCCGCCCGTCCCGCCGCGCCTGTACCGGCCCGCCGGCCGCCTGCGATCCGCGACGCTCGCCCTCCCGTTCGGGGCGGGAGCGCCCGCCCGGAACGCCGCCTGCGTCCGGATCCGCGCCTAGGACTGCTCGCGGCCGCGCTCGCGGCAGGTGCCGCCGCGGCCCTGGGACTGCGGGGGCCTGCGCCTATCATCCGGGGCGATGAGCTTCTACCTGACCACCCCGATCTACTACGTCAACTCGACGCCGCACATCGGCCACGCCTACACGACGGTCGCGGCGGACATCCTGGTGCGCCATCACCGGCAGCGGGGCGAGCGGACGTTCTTCCTGACCGGGGTGGACGAGCATGCGGACAAGGTCGCCCGCGTCGCCGCCCAGGAGGGGCTCTCGCCGCAGGAGTACACCGATCGCATCGTCGTCGCCTGGCAGGAGGTGCCGAAGCGGCTGAACGCGTCGATCGACTTCTTCATCAGGACGAGCGATGAGGGGCACAAACGCTTCGTCCAGGAGTTCCTGCAGCGGATCTACGACAACGGCGACATCTACCAGGACGTCTACGCGGGCCTGTACTGCGTCGGCTGCGAGGCGTTCAAGTCCGAGGACGAGCTCGTGGACGGCAAGTGCCCCGACCACGGCACCGTGCCGGAGTGGATCGAGGAGAAGAACTACTTCTTCCGGCTCTCCGCCTACCAGGACCGGCTGCTCGCGCTCTACGACGAGCGCCCCGACTTCGTCCTGCCGGACTTCCGCTTCAACGAGGCGCGCAGCTTCGTCGCCGGCGGCCTGCGCGACTTCTCGATCTCGCGTGCCGGGCAGGCCTGGGGGATCCCGATCCCGTGGGATCCCGAGCAGGTCGCCTACGTCTGGGCGGACGCGCTCGTCAACTACCGGAGCGCGCTCGAGTACGCACGGCCCGGGGAGGATTTGACGCCGCTGTGGGCGGACGCGCGCCACCTGATCGCCAAGGACATCATCCGCTTCCACTGCGTCTTCTGGCCGGCGCTCCTGCTCTCGGCCGGCTACGAGGTGCCGAAGCAGATCTTCGTCCACGGCTATCTCAACCTCGACGACAAGAAGATCTCCAAGTCGCTCGGGAACATCATCGACCCGCTCGAGCTGATCGACGTCTACGGCGTCGACCCGGTGCGCTTCTGGGTCGCGCGGGCGACCCAGTTCGGGCAGGACGGCAACGTCACGCTCGACTCCTTCCAGGAGCGCTACGAGCGCGAGCTCGGGAACGACCTCGGCAACCTGCTCTCGCGGACGACCGCGATGATCGCCCGCTACCGCGGCGGCGAGCTCAAGTCGGTCCCCGACGACCGGAGCGAGCTGGCCCCGGCGGCGCGGGGCGTCCACGACGACGTGCCGCCGCTCCTCGACGTCTTCGACATCACGCGAGCGCTCGACCGGATCTGGGAGTACGTGCGCGGGCTCAACCGCCACGTCGAGCAGACGAAGCCCTGGGCGCTCGCAAAGGACGAGGCTCGCGCGGACGAGCTCGACCGCGTTCTGTACGACCTCGCGGATGGGCTCCGCGTCTCCGCGATCGCGCTCTCGGCGTACATCCCGGAGACGTCGCAGCGGATCCTGACGGCGCTCGGGCAGCCCGACGACGATCTTTCCTGGGGCGCCGTCGGCTACGGCGGGACGATCGCCGCGTCGGGGATCGAGGCCGCCGAGCCGCTCTTCCCGCGGATCGACGCGCCGGCGCCCGCTTGATCGACAGCCACGCGCACCTCGACGCGCTCGACGAGCCCGCGCTCGCACTCGGCCGGGCACGCGAGGCCGGGGTCACACGGGTCGTCACGATCGGCACGGGGATCGCGTCCTCCCGCGCCGCGCTCGCGCTCGCCGACGAGCACGCCGGGGTCGTCGCAGCCCTCGGGATCGACCCGCACCAGGCCGGTGGGCCGGAGGCGGGCCGGCTCGACGAGCTGCGCGAGTTGCTCCGGCATCCGCGAGCGGTCGCAGTCGGGGAGACGGGGCTGGACAACCACCACCGGCACGCGACTCCGGCCGAGCAGCAGCGGCTCTTCGAGGCGCAGATCGACCTCGCGACCGAGCTCGGGCTCCCCCTCGTGATCCACTCGCGCGACGCCGACGCCGAGACCGCCGCCGCGCTGGCCCGCTTTACCGGGACCGTCGTCCTCCACTGCTTCTCGTCGCCGGGGCTCCTGCCGGCGGCGCTCGAGCGCGGTTACTACGTCTCGTTCGCCGGCAACGTCACGTACCCGAAGGCGCCCGAGCTCCGGGCGGCGGCGGCGCAGGTCCCCGCTGAGCGGCTCCTCGCCGAGACGGACAGCCCCTACTTGGCGCCCCAGCCCCTGCGCGGCCGGCCGAACGAGCCCGCGCACGTCGTCCACACGCTCGTAGTCCTCGCCGAGGCGCGGGGCGACGATCCCGACGAGCTCGCGGCCCGGATCGACGCCAACGCGACGGTGGCGTTCGGGCTGTGACCGTTGTCCCGAAGAAGCGGTACGGCCAGCACTTCCTCGCCGACCCGAACATCCTCGACGTGATCGGCCGGCTCGCGGAGCTGGAACCGGACGACGTCGTGCTCGAGATCGGCCCCGGCCTCGGCGTCCTCACCGAGTACCTCGCGGCCCGGGTCGCGCACGTGCACGCCGTCGAGCTCGACCGCTCGCTCGCGCCCTACCTGACGCACGTCGTCGAGACCGGGAAGCTCGACCTCCACTGGGGCGACGCGCTCGCGCTCGATCTCGGCGCGCTGGCGCCGCCGCCGCGGAAGCTCGTCGCGAACCTGCCCTACAACGTGGCCACGCCGATCGTCGCGGAAAGCCTGACCGGCCTACCCGGCGTCGAGCTCTGGTGCGTGATGGTGCAGCGCGAGGTCGCCGACCGGTTCTTCGCGGAGCCGTCGACGAAGGCCTACGGCGCCGTCTCGGTCCTCGTCCAGCTCGCGGCCCGCCGCACGGGCCTCCACCCGGTCGCTCGGACCGTCTTCCGGCCGCCGCCGAACGTCGACTCCGCCCTCGTCGCCTTCCGCCGCACGGTGCTGCCGGACGGCTTCCCGCGGGTCAAGCAGGTCGTCGAGGCCGCCTTCGGGCACCGCCGCAAGACGATCCCGAATTCGCTCTCGCTCGCCGGACTCGCCTCCCGCGACGAGACAACGGCCGCGCTCGAACGCATCGGCCGCTCCGGGAAGGCCCGCGCCGAGGAGCTCGCCCCGCCCGAGTTCGTGGCGCTCGCCGAGGCGCTCGCGAAATGAGGCGAGCACCGGCGCCCGCGAAGCTGAACCTTGCCCTCGTCGTCGGCGACCTGCGCCCGGACGGGAAGCACGAGGTCGCGACCGTGCTCCAGCGGCTCGACCTGGGCGACCGGATCGGGCTCGCGAAAGCCCCAGTGCTGGAGATCGGCGGCTTCGCGGCAGACAGCCTCGTCCGAGCCGCCCTCGAGGGCCTCGCGGGCGAGGCCGGCGTCGAGCCGCGCTGGCGGGTGGAGATCACGAAGAAGATTCCCGTCGCCGCGGGCCTCGGCGGCGGCAGCTCCGACGCCGGCACCGCGCTCCGGCTTGCGAACGAGACGCTCGAGCGCCCGCTCGACGACGGCGCGCTGCATCGGCTCGCGGCCCGCCTCGGCGCCGACGTGCCCTTCTTCCTCGGCCAGGGGCCGCGGCTCGGGCGCGGCGACGGGTCCGAGCTCGGCGACGCGCTCGACCTGCCCCAGGACTACTTCGTCGTCCTCGTGCTCCCGCACGGCGAGGTGAAGGGGTCGACGGCCGCCGTCTACCGGCGCTTCGATGAGCGCGCGGGGCCCTCGGGGTTCGAGGAGCGGCTCGCCCGGCTCGACGCCGCTCTCGCGGGCGTGAGCCGAGCCCGCGAGCTCGCCGCGCTGCCCCCGAACGACCTCGCCTCCTCGCCCCTCTCAGCGGAGCTCGTCCGGCGCGGCGCCTTCCGGGCGGACGTTACGGGCGCGGGCCCGGCCGTCTACGGGCTCTTCCACCACCGCCGCCACGCGGCCGCCGCCGCCCGGGCGCTCAAGGCCCGTGGGAAGACGTGGCTGACCGTCCCCGCCTGGTACGGCTGATCCGGTTTGCCCGGGCTCCGGCGGCCGGGGTACGGTTCCGTCATGGCTGCCGGGACGATCGAGCACGGCCATTCGAGGCTGGGCACGCGCCTCCGGGCGGTGCGGATTCGGCTCGTCCTCTGGATCGTCCTCGTCGAGGGCCTGCTGGTCGTGCTGGACGCGATCCCCTGGTGGACGGTGCTCGTGCTCGCCGCCGGCTCGTTCGTCTTCTACGTCGTCGCGGGCCGAGGCCACCGGAGCCAGACGGTCCGGGAGTCGAGCTGGATCGCCGCCGTCTCCCAGCTGATCGTCGTGCTCGTGCCGGTGCTCGCCTTCGTCCTCACTGCGCTCGCCGTCGTCGTCCTCGTCCTCGTCGCGATCGCGGCACTGGGGCTGCTCCTGCTCGACCGCCGCTGAATGGGCCGCGCCTATACTCGGGACCCAGCCGTGGGGCGTAGCCAAGCGGTAAGGCAGCGGGTTTTGGTCCCGCGATCCCAGGTTCGAATCCTGGCGCCCCAGCCATCTCCATCCCGCCCATGACCGAGACCGAGACCACGCTTGCAGCTGTCGTGATGGCCGGAGGCCTCGGCACGCGCATGCGCTCGGCCGTCCCCAAGCACCTGCATCCGATCCTGGGCCGGCGGATGGTCGACTGGGTGCTCGAGGCGGCCCGGCCCCTCCGTCCGAAGCGGCTGATCGTGATCGCGTCGCCCGACTCGCGGGACGCTTTCGGCGAGGTCGAGGTGGCCGTGCAGCAGCGGCCGCTCGGGACCGGCGACGCCGTCCGGACGACCCGGGCCGCGCTCGATGGCGCCGCCGAGAACGTGCTCGTCCTCTCCGGGGACACGCCGCTCCTCACCGCCCGGCTGCTCGAGGAGCTGCTCGAAACCCATCGCGGGGAGGACGCCGGGGCGACGGTGCTCAGCTTCGAGCCGGCAGACGCGCGCTCCTACGGCCGCGTCGTCCGCGACGCCGACGGCGGGGTGAGCGCGATCGTGGAGGCCGGGGATGCCACCCCGGACGAGCTGGCGCTGACCGAGTGCAACTCGTCGATCTACGTCTTCCGCTCGGAGCTGCTGTGGCCCGCGCTCGACCGGCTCCAGCCGAAGAACGCCCAGGGCGAGCTCTACCTGACCGACGCCGTCCGCGACCTCGTCGCCGCGGGCCACCGCGTCGCCGCCCATGTCGCCGACGACCCCGGGGAGACCGAGGGCGTCAACACCCGCGCCGAACTGGCCGCCGCCGCCTCGCTCTTGCGCGACCGGATCAACCGCGAGCACCTGCTCGCCGGGGTGACGATCGTCGATCCCGGCTCGACCTGGATCGAGCCGACGGTGACCCTCGGGCCGGACGCCGTCATCCATCCGTTCACGGTGATCAGGGGCGAGTCGGCCGTCGGCAGCGGGGCCGAGATCGGGCCTCACGCGGTCGTCGTGGACGCCGAGGTTGGACCGGGGGCGACCGCGGGACCGTTCTGTTACCTTCGCCCTGGAACGGTGCTCGCCGCCCGCTCGAAGGCCGGCACCTTCGTCGAGATCAAGAAGTCGCACATCGGTGAAGGCTCCAAGGTGCCGCATCTCTCCTATATCGGGGACGCAGAGATCGGGAAGGACACGAACATCGGCGCAGGCTCGATCACGGCGAACTTCCCGCACCGGCCCGGGCAGCCGAAGGGGAAGACGACGATCGGGGACAACGTCCGCGTCGCAGTGGACACTCTGTTCGTGGCCCCGGTGACGATCGGAGACGACGTATGGACGGCCGCCGGGTCGGTGGTCACGGACGACGTCGAGGACAACTCCCTCGTGGGCTTCCCCCCGCGGCAGACGGTCAAGAAGGGACGCGGTGGAAAGCGGGACGATTGAGCAGGCGCTTCCCGGCCTCGAGCACGCCGGCCAGAAGCCACAAGCGATCGTGGGTCGCGCCGTCTCCCTGACGCCGCAGAAGCGGCTGGCCGTCGTCTCGGGCAGCTCGCATCCGACCCTGGCGGCGGACATCGCCGAGCACATCGGCGTCGAGCTGACCGCCGTGACGCTGAAGACGTTCGCGGACGGCGAGTCGTACGTCCGCTTCGAGGACTCCGTCCGCGGGGCCGACATGTTCATCGTCCAGACGGCGGCGAAGCCGACCGCGCACCACCTGATGGAGCTGCTGATGATGGTGAACGCGGCGCGGCTCGCCTCCGCGAAGCGGATCACCGCCGTCATCCCCTGGTACTTCTACGCGCGCCAGGACAAGAAGTCGCGGCCGCGCGAGCCGATCACCGCCCGCCTCGTCGCCGACCTGCTCGAGACCGCCGGTGTCGACCGCGTGATCACGATGGATCTCCACGCCGGCCAGGTGCAGGGCTTCTTCCGGATCCCCGTCGACCACATGGTCGCGGTGCCGATGTTCGCCAACCACGTCCGCGACCTCCTCGGCCCCGACGTCGAGCGCGTCGCCGTCGCGCCCGACACCGGCCGCGCGAAGCTCGCCGGGAAGTTCGCCGAGATGATCGGCGGCAGCCTCGTCGTCCTGAACAAGGAGCGGCCCGGCCACAACATCGCCAAGGTCACCGGCGTGATCGGCGACGTCGAGGGCAAGGTCGCGATCATGACCGACGACATCATCGACACGGCCGGCACGCTCTGCGCCGGCGCCGACGCCCTCCGTGAGGCCGGCGCGACCCGCGTGATCGCCTGCGCCACCCACGCGCTCTTCAATGGGCCAGCCCTCGAACGGATCGCGACGGGGTCGTTCGAGCAGGTGATCGTGACGGACACCGTCCCGGTCGACCCGCTCACGAAGCCGGCCAACGTCTCGGTCCTCTCGATCGCCGGCCTCCTCGCCGAGACAATCCAGAACGTCTTCGCCGACGACTCCGTCAGCGCGATCTTCGCCGGCGAGAACCAGCTCTTCTAGCGCGCGAGCCGTACCGCGACCGCGCGGAGCGGGCGGGGAAGGTGCGGCGTCACGTCGCCCTCTCCGCGGAGCTGGAGCACGAGCAGGCAGCCGGCCCACCAGGCCAGACCGAGCGCCGTGCCCGCGAGCACGTCCGAGAGGTAGTGGGCACCGAGGTAGAGACGGCTGAAGCCGATCAGCGCGATCAGCGCGGCGGTGGTGAGCGCCGCGACGACGCGCCTCCCCCTCGACGCAGAGCGCGCGAGCAGGAAGGCGAGCGCCGCATAGATCGCGGCCGACCCGGCCGCATGCCCGCTCGGGAACGAGTAGGTGTCGAGGTGGACGAATGAGAGCTTTGGTTGGGGCCGGTGGAAGAGGAGCTTGAGTCCGGCGTTCAGCACCTCGATCCCGAGCGCGGTCGCCGCCAGGAAGAGGGCTTCGTTGACGCGCCGGCGCCGGAGCAGCAGCGCGAGGCAGACCGCGGTGACTGCCGCGAGCACGACGACGTTGCCCGCCCACGTGATCACCGAGAACGCTTGCACGAGCGCCGGAGACGAATGGTCGTGCAGCCAGCGGGCGAGCTCGACGTCCCAGCGGACGAGCGGGTCGCCCGAGAGGTAATCCTCGACGACGAGCGCGAAGCCCCAGAGCGAGGCGACGAGGACGATCGCCGTCAGCGCCGCCGGCCGGGCCGTCCGGGAGAGAGAGGCCCGGCGTCCGCCGAGGGGGAGCTGGGCGGACGCCGGGGGGCGCATTGGGGCACGCGCCACGGTCAGGCTTCGATCTCGGCGTCGACCTCGGTGCGGTCGCGCCGGGTGACCGTCAGGTAGACGACCACGCTGAGGATCGTGAGCAGGAAGCCGATGCTCGTGAGAGTGGTACCGAGCCCGAGCCCACCGTCGCCCCGCCGTTGCGCGAGCTCGTCGCCGATCGAGGCGCCGAGCGGCCGCGTGAGCACGTAGGCGATCCAGAAGGAGAGGATCGGATCCAGATTGAGGAAGCGGTGAGCGGCGTAGACGATCGTGATCAGGCCGCCGAAGATGAGCGCGGAGCGCCAGTAGCCGACGTTCAACCGCTCGGCCGTGAGATCGCCGGCGGCCGTCCCGAGCGCGAACGTGAACAGGACTGCGAGCCAGTAGAAGACCTCGCGGCGGATGGTCACGATCGTGTGGATCGAGAGCGTCCGCTCGTAGACCCACCAGACGGCGAAGGTGACGGCGAGCGCGATCGAGAAGGCAATTGTGGTCGTGGTCAGCGCCACGCCGAAGTTGTCCACGAGGTTGTCGGTGATCAGGGTGCCGACGACGCTGATCAGGACGACGGCGAGCCAGTAGACGGAGGGGACGTAGCTGCGGAGCCGGAACTGGAGCGCGAGCGCGACAGCGAGGAAGGCGGTCATCACGAGCGTCGTCCCGGAGAGGCCGAGGCCGAGGTTCGAGTCCAGGAAGTCGGCGGCCGTCTCGCCGACCGTCGTGGCCAGGATCTTGATCACCCAGAAGTAGAGCGTGACCTCGGGCACCTTGTTCAGGAGGCGGCGGGCGACGGTGCCTTCATCGAGGACGCGCGTGGGGGAGAACTCGGTCGTGTTCATGCGCGGCAGAGTGCCGACGGGCGACTGAACGGCACCTGAACGCGTGCACGGGAGGGTGTCGGCCCGGCCCCATACTGTTCGTGATGACCGAGACGAACGTGCATGTGCTGGAGGACGACGCGGAGCTCCGGAGCCTGCTGACGCGCAGTCTGCGGGAGGAGGGGTTCACCGTGACCGCCTCCGGGAGGGCCGCCGACCTGCTGGCCAGGCGGCCGGACGAGGCCGACGTGCTCGTCGTCGACATCGGCCTGCCCGACGCGGACGGTCGCGACGTGGTCTTCGCGCTTCGTGCCCAGGGGGTCGTCGCGCCGGTGCTCTTCCTCACGGCCCGCGATGCGCTCCCGGACCGCCTCTCCGGCTTCGCCGCCGGCGGAGACGACTACCTCGTCAAGCCCTTCGCGCTCGCGGAGCTCGTCGCGCGGATCCGGGCCCTCCTCAAGCGCGGCGCGGGGTCTGCCACCTCCGTCGGCGTGCTGCGGCTCGACCCCGAGGCGCATGCCGCGTTCGCCGGCGGCGAACGCGCGCGCCTGACGCCGACCGAGTTCAGGCTGCTCGCCTGCCTCGCGGCCAGGCCCGGGGCGGCGGTCCGGCGGCGCGAGCTCGTGCAGGCCGGCTGGCCGCACGGCGCGATCGTGCACGACAACACCCTCGACGTCTACATCGCCCGGCTTCGGCGCAAGCTCGCCGAGCTGCCCGGCACTCCCGAGCTCGCGACGGTCCACGGCGTCGGCTACTCGCTCGGATGAGCCGCCGCCTCCCACTCGGCGTTCGTACGAGGCTGCTGCTGGCGGTTGCGGGCGCCATCACCGCCGCGCTCGCGGTCGGTGTCGCCGCGTTCGACGTGCTGCTGGAGCAGCGCCTGAGCGACAGCGCCACGGCGGTCGCCCGGGCGGAGGCAGAGGCCGAGCGCTCCTCGCTTCGGGTGGTAGACGGTCGGCTGACCGTCCCGTCGTCGACGGTCGAGAGCGGGCTCGGAAACACCGTCTGGGTCTTTGCGGGCGGGACTGCTCTCGAGGCCCCCAGGACCTCGGCGGCGGTCGCCGCGCTCGCCGCCTCGCTCGCTCGGGGCCCGCGACGCGTGCTCGAGGGAGAGCGGACGCGGTTCTACTCACTCCCCGTCAGCGACCGCGGCCGTCGGATCGGCACCGTCGTCGCGGCCGTCTCGCTCTCCGCCTACGAGGAAACAGCACGGGAGGCGCTCGGCGGAGCAGTCGCGCTGGCGGTCACGCTCCTCGCCGTCGTCCTCCTCCTGACGAACAGGATCCTCGCCAGGGCGCTACGGCCGGTCGCGCAGATGACCCGTGACGCCGCTTCGTGGAGCGACAGCGACCTGGAGCGACGCTTCCGCCTGGGCGAGCCCCACGACGAGATCACCCGGCTCGGGGCCACCCTCGACGGCCTGCTCGAGCGCGTCGCCGCGAGCCTGCGCCACGAGCAGCGGTTCACGGCCGAGCTCTCGCACGAGCTGCGGACGCCGCTCGCCCGGATCTCCGCGCAGGCCGAGCTCGCGCTCGCCCGGGACCGCGGTCCCGACGAGTACCGGGACGGTTTCGAGAGCGTCCAGCGGAGCGCGGAGCAGATGACGAGAATCGTCGAGTCGCTCGTTGCAGCCGCACGCACGGAGGGCGCGCTCGAGCAGGGCCGCAGCGACGCGCGCGACGCCGTCGTCCTCGCAGCGGAGAGCGTGGCGCCCGGGGAGGCGGGTGGCCGGATCCGGCTCTCGCTTCCGCCTGGGCCGGCGCGGGTCGCGGTCGAGGTCGACCTGCTGGAGCGGATGCTGACGCCGCTGCTCGACAACGCGCTCCGCTACTCGGAAGGGCCGGTCGACGTGTCGCTCGTCGAGCGCGGCGGCACCGTCGTCCTCGCCGTCGCGGACGAAGGCCCGGGGATCGAGCCGGGCGAGGAGGAGCGGATCTTCGCGCCCGGCGTCCGCGGGGCGGCGGGCAGCGGCGGCGCGGGCGCCGGACTGGGGCTGGCGCTCGCTGCGCGGCTCGCGCGGAGCGCCGGCGGGCGGATCGACGTCGAGTCGCGCCGCGGCGGCGCCACCTTCGTGCTCGTCCTGCCGCGCGCCTGAGGGACGATTGGCGTTTGTGCGGACGGGGAACTTGCGGAGCATGGTCCTACCCCGCAAGCTCCTCCTCCTGGTCTACATCGGGATCGGCGTCGCGATCGCCGCCTCGAAGAACTACCTCGACAACCTGGACACGGTGAAGCTGATCGTCTCGGCCGTGCTCGCGATCATGCTCTGGCCGCTCCTCCTCGTCGGGATCAACCTGCACATCAAGTAACAGGCTGTTACATGGTTTGCGCGGTTCGCTACACTGCGCCGCTGTGGCCGGAGAGAGACACCGTCTGGATGTGAAGGAGCGTGAGGGCCTCGGCTCTCCCGAGACTCGCCGCCTGCGCAAGCAGGGGATGATCCCCGGTGTCCTCTACGGCAAGACGAGCGCCCACCCGTTCGCGGTCGAGGAGCGCGCCCTCCGGGCAGCGCTGCACACCTCCGCGGGCCTGCACGCGGTGCTCGACGTCGTGCTCGAGGGCCAGTCGACGCCGCATCCGTCGATCCTCAAGGAGTACCAGCGCGACCCGATCCGCGGCCACGTCCGCCACATCGACCTCCAGGAGGTTCGGCTCGACGTCGCCATTCACGCCACGGTGCAGGTGCACCTGATCGGCGGCGAGGAGGCTCCCGGCGTGCGCGAGGGCGGCGTCCTCTCTGCTCCCACGATCACCCTCAACGTCGAGGCGCTCCCGATGGAGGTGCCCGAGTCGATCGAGGCCGACGTGAGCGCAATGGAGATGAACGACACCCTCCGCCTCGAGGATCTGACCGCCCCCGAGGGCGCGACGTTCCTCGACGACCTCCACGAGACCGTGATCGCCACGATCGTGCCGCCTGCGGCCGAGATCGAGGAGGAGCCGGTCGAGGGCGAGGAAGGCGAGGAGGGCGAGGTGCCGGAGGGCGAGGAAGCGGCTGAAGCTGCGGCCGAGGCCGGCGACGCCGATGCGGGCACCGGCCCGGACGGCGAGCCCGGCACCGTCGAGGGCTAGACCTTGCAGCTTTTTCGTCGAGGCGGTCGCGCCCCCTCGACGCTCGATCTCCTCGTCGTCGGGCTCGGGAACCCGGGCCGCGAGCACCAGCACGACCGGCACAACGTCGGCTGGATGGTCATGGACGAGCTCGCCCGCAGGCACAGCGGCTCCTACCGTTCCAAGTTCTCCGGCAAGGTCGCCGAGATCAGGATCGGCGACGCGCGGCTCGCGCTGCTCAAGCCCGAGACCTACATGAACCTCTCCGGCCAGTCGGTCGGCGCCGCCGCCCGCTTCTACAAGGTGCCGGCCGAGCAGATCCTGGCAGTCCACGACGAGGTCGACCTCGAGCCGGCCCGCCTGCAGGCCCGGCTGGGCGGCGGCCTCGCAGGGCACAACGGGCTCCGCTCGCTCCGCCAGACGCTCGGCTCGCCCGAGTTCCTCCGCCTGCGCGTCGGCGTCGGCCGGCCGGGCCGCGGCGACCGGCGGCCGATAGCGGACTACGTGCTCTCGGCCTTCGAGCCCGAGGAGGACGTGGAGAGCGTCGTCGCGCGCGCCGCCGACGCCGTCGAGACGGTCGTGCGCGACGGGCTCGAGCGCGCCCAGGCCGAGTTCAACTAGGCGGGCACCGTGCGTCGTCTTCCCTTCGCGGACCCGGGCGAGCCGGACACGCGCTCCTCGACACGACTCCTGCTCTGGGTCGCCCGGCATCAGGTGCGGACGCTCCTCGAGGGTGTTCTCGCGGGGATCGTCTGGATGCTGGCGCAGGCGATGCTGCCGTACGCGCTCGGCCGCGCGGTCGACGACGGGCTGACGGCGCGGGACACGGGAGCGCTCTTCCTCTGGGCCGGAGTGCTCCTCGGCCTGGGGACGCTGCAGGCCGTCTTCGGGATCCTCCGGCACCGCTTCGCCGTCTCGAACTGGCTCCAGGCGTCCTTCCGGCTGATCCAGGTCGTCTCACGGCACCTCGCCCACACCGGGCCGGCCGTGCGGGCCGAGATCACGACGGGCGAGGTCGTGGCCACGATCTCGAACGACGCCCTCCGGGCGGGCGGCGCCTTCGACATCACCGCCCGGCTTGCCGGCGCGATCGTCGCCTACATCGTGGTCGCGATCGTGCTGCTCTCGACCTCCGTCGTGCTCGGGCTCGTCGTCCTGATCGGCGTCCCGCTCCTCGCCGCCTCGCTCTCGTTCGTGATCCGCCCGCTCCAGCAGCGGCAGCGCGAGCAACGCGACCAGATCGGGCAGTTGACCGCGCTCGGCGCGGACACCGTCGCAGGGCTCCGCGTCCTCCGGGGGATCGGTGGGGAGGAGGTCTTCCTCGGCCGCTACCGGAGCCGCTCGCAGGAGGTGCGGCGCGCCGGCGTCCGCGTCGCCGTCCCGCAGTCGACCCTCGACTCGGCGCAGGTGCTCCTGCCGGGGATCTTCGTGGTGATCGTGACCTGGCTCGGGGCCCGCTTCGCCCTCGAGGGGCGAATCAAGCCGGGAGAGCTCGTGGCGTTCTACGGCTACGCGGCCTTCCTCGTGATCCCGCTGCGGACGGCCGCGGAAGCCGTGGACAAGATCACTCGGGCCTACGTCGGCACGCGGCGCATGCTGGCGATCCTCGCCGTCGAGCCCGGCGTGCGCGACTCGGGCGGCACCGCGAGCTCGCCGCCGGCCGGCGCGCAGCTCGTGGACGGGGTCTCGGGCACGGCGCTCGCTCCGGGGCTGCTGACCGCACTCGTGCCGACCCTGCCGGAGGAGGCGGCGCCGATCGTCGACCGGCTCGGCGGCTTCGCGGCCTCCGACGGCGCCAGCCTCGGCGGCGTGCCGCTGTCCGAGCTGCCGCTGGCCGAGGTGCGCCGTAGGATCGTGGTCAGCGAGACCGACCCGCTCCTCTTCTCGGGGACGCTGCGGAGCGAGCTCGACCCGTGGAGCCGGGCGAACGACGAGCAGATCCTGGCTGCGATCGGCGTCGCCAACGCCGAGGACATCCTCGACGCCCTCCCCGGCGGGCTCGACGGCGAGGTCGACGAGCGCGGCCGCGGCTTCTCCGGCGGTCAGCGCCAGCGGCTCGTCCTCGCCCGGGCGCTGCTCGCCGACGCCGAGACCCTGATCCTGGTCGAGCCGACGAGTGCCGTCGACGCTCATACCGAGGCGCGGATCGCCGACCGGCTCCACGAGGCCCGCGCCGGCCGCACCACCGCTGTCGTGACCACGAGCCCGCTCCTCCTCGGCCGGGCCGACCGCGTCGTCCTGCTCGACCGCGGCCGGGCCGTCGCGGCCGGCACCCACCGCGAGCTGCTCCAGAGCTCCCCCGCCTACCGCGAGACCGTGACGAGGGGCGCCGGCGAGTGAGCACGCTGCTCCCGATCGCCAGCGGGGCCGAGATCAGGGCGCAGGCGGGCGCGCTGCTGCACCGGCACCGGCGCACGTTCGCCGCGGTGCTCCTGCTGCACGCCCTCGCGGCCGTTGCGGGCTTGGCCGCGCCGCGTCTGCTCGGCGAGCTCGTCGGCGCGGTCGAGGGCGGGACGACGGCGGGGCACATCGACCGGGTCGTGGGGCGGGGGCCTCGGAGGGGGAGGGGGGGGGCAGGCAAGAGAAACACAGC
>JBBQHQ010000022.1:0-24594 GCA_038324115.1 Gaiellales bacterium | reverse complement strand
TGATCACGTAGGCGGGGTGCCCCATCAGTGCGTACGCGAGCGTCGACTTGCCGGAGCCGTTCGGGCCCATGATCGCGTGCTTCTCGTTCAGGTCGACCTCGAGGTCGACGCCCCTGACGATCTCGGTGCCGTCCTCGAGCGCGACATGCAGGTTCTTCAGTTCCAGGAACGCCAAAGCTTGTGACTCCTCTTTTCGCTGCGGCAAGCCGGAATCAGCGCCGCTTCGTAACCGCATGGTAGCCGATCGGGGCTCCGGCGACGGGTGCTGCCAGGGCCGCGCGACGACACGAACTCGAAGAGGGCGCGGTCGGCGCCTCGGAGGCCCGACTCGACATCGACCCGGCTCGAGCCCTCGATCGGGCCGGCGATCACCTGCTCCTGCAAACGGCGCTTCACGAACCGTCTCTGCCCGGCGTCCGAATGGGCAAACGATGCTACTCTCGAGCCATGCCGTTCGGAATCGGAGTCACGGAGATGATCATCCTCCTGGTCGTCCTGCTCGTCTTCTTCGGGCCGAAGCGCCTGCCGGAGATGGGAAGGTCGCTCGGCAAGGGAATGCGCGAGTTCAAGGACTCGATCTCCGGCAAGGACGAGGACGAGCCGGTGCAGCACTACTCGCCGGAGCTTCCGGACGCAGAGCAGCCCGCGGCGACGGACGCCACCACGCCGTCGCGCGAGCGCGACAGCGTCTCCTGACCCGGAGGCACGGGTGATCACGAAGCGGCTGCCACGCCGACTCGGCCACGGTGAGGAGGCGTCGCTCGTCGAGCATCTCGGCGAGCTCCGGACACGCCTCGTGATCTCTCTGGCCGCGATCGTCCCGGCCTTCGCGATTGCCTTCGCCTTCCACACGCGGATCATCGAGTGGCTGGCCGCGCCGCTCCCCAACGACCGCCGCCTCGTCACGTTCGGCGTCACCGAGCCGTTCACGACCTCGGTCAAGGTGAGCGTGCTCGTGGCGATCGCGGTCACGCTCCCGCTCCTGCTCTTCCAGCTCTGGGCGTTCATGGCCCCGGCGATCGAGGAGCACACGCAGCGGATCGTCTCGATCTTCGTCGTGTTCGCGACCATCCTCTTCGCGAGCGGGATCGCGTTCTCGTACGCCGTCGTCCTCCCGCGCGCGCTCGGCTTCCTGACGAACTTCGACGCTCAGCTCTACGACATCCAGATCCGCGCGAGCTACTACTACTCGTTCGTGGCGCTGACCCTGCTCGCGAGCGGGCTGGCGTTCCAGATGCCGATCTTCGTGCTCGCGCTCGTGCGCCTACGCGTCCTGACCGCGGCGAAGCTGCGCGGGAACAGGCGGATCGGTTACGTCGTGATGATCGTCTTCGCGATCCTCCTCCCCACCGTCGATCCGGTCTCGCTCGCGCTCGAGGTCGCCCCGCTCCTGATCCTCTTCGAGCTCTCGATCTGGCTCTCCACGCTCATGGAGAAGCGCTGGAAGCTCGAGCCGCCGAGCGAGGGCTTCAGCGGTCTCTTCAACCGCGACTAGGACCCACCGGCCTCCCTCGTAGGACCGATCGAACCGATCGGGACCGGGGGTCGAACCAGAGGCGATCCAAACGTCCGGCAGCCCTGCACCGAGGGCTGAGCGGACAGCCTCTTTCCACCGACCCAGGGGGAAACCCATGCACCAGAACCTCGCCGCCGCGCAGACGCGCCGCGGCTTCATCGGCAAGGCCGCCCTGCTCGGCGGCGGCGCCCTTGCCGCCACCGGCGCGGGCGTCTTCACCGACTCCGCCCAGGCGGCCTCGACCCCGAAGAGCGACATCGCGGTTCTCAACTTCGCGCTGACGCTCGAGTACCTCGAGGCCGAGTTCTACGACCGGGCCCGCTCCGGCGCGTTCGGCAACCTCAACGAGGGCGTCCAGCGCTTCGCCGAGGTCGTCTACTCGCACGAGCAGACACACGTGGACACGCTCCTCGCCACGATCCCGGCTCTCGGCGGCACCCCCGTCAAGAAGCCGGCGCTCAAGTTCCCCAAGCTGACGCAGAAGACGTTCGTCCGCACGGCGATCGTGCTCGAGCAGACCGGCGTCGGCGCCTACGGCGGGGCGTTCCCGTCGCTGAAGTCGAAGGCCGTGAAAGAAGCGGCCCTCGCGATCCACTCAGTGGAGGCGCGTCACGCCGCGTATGCCCGGCTCGTCGCCGGCACGCTCCCGGCCAACGTCGCGTTCTTCAGCCCTCTGACCAGCGAGCAGGTGCTCAAGCGCGCCGCTCCGTTCTTCGCCTAGGAGGCGCCCGATGACCGAGATCTTCATCCACAAGGGCATCGAGGTCGAGACCGACGTGCCCGTCACCTCGCTCGCGGAGGAGCTCGGGACCACCCGTGACCTCTTCCTCAAGCGCGCCGCCATCTTCGGCGGTAGCGTGCTCGCCGTGACCTCGCTCGGGATGGCCCTGCCGTCCGGTGCGAAGGCGAGCAAGAAGACGGACATCGCGATCCTGAACTTCGCGCTCACGCTCGAGTACCTCGAGTCGACGTTCTACGCGATCGCCGCCGGCGAGAAGCACGGCTTCAGCCCGCGGGTCGACCGGCTCGCCCGGGTGATCCGGGACCACGAGATCGCGCACGTCAAGGCGCTCGAGTCCACGATCCCGTCGCTCGGCGGCAAGGCAGTGAAGAAGCCGAAGTTCAACTTCTCGCCGTCGCTCTACGCCAACGAGACGACGTTCCTCCAGACCGCGATGGCGCTCGAGGACACGGGCGTCGGTGCCTACAACGGCGCCGGCCCGGCCCTGACGCTGAACCCGGTCAAGCAGGCCGCGGCGTCGATCGTCGCGGTCGAGGCGATGCACGCCTCGTGGGTTCGCGGCGTCGCCGGCACCGCGCCGGCGCCGGACTCGTTCGACAAGCTCCTGACGACCGACGAAGTGCTCGCCGCGGCGGGCCCCTTCTTCGCGTAGGCGCAAGATGCAAAGGATCGAGCGGGCGGCCTGACCTGGCCGCCCGCTCGTCCTTCGCAGCCCGGCTAGAGTCGCCGCCGTGAGGCGGGTGCTCTCAGCCGACTGGCTCCTCCCCGTCGAGGGCGAGCCGATCCCGAACGGCGCCGTCGCGATCGAGGACGGCGTCATCGTCGCGGTCGGGACGTCGACCGAGCTCGGTGAGGGCGAGCACTTCCCCGATGCGGCGATCATCCCGGGCCTCGTCAACGCCCACACCCATCTCGAGTACGCCGTTTACGCGGGCTTCGGGGACGGCAGCTCCTTCGCGCCCTGGCTCGCGACCCACATCGAGCGGAAGGGGCGGATCGGCACGGCCGAGATGGAGGACATCGCCCGGCTCGGGGCGGCCGAGTGCCTCGCCTCCGGGGTGACCACCGTCGGCGACGCCGCCTTCGCGGGGGCGAGCGCCCATGCCTGCGCCCAGCTCGGCCTCCGCGCGATCGTCTACCTCGAGGTCTTCGGGCGCGACCCAGAGCAGGCCCTGGCCGAGTTCCGGGACAAGCTCGCCTACGCCGAGCCGGCGCTCTCCGACCGCGTCCGCGTGGGGATCTCTCCGCATGCGCCCTACACCTGCTCGACGGAGGTCTACGCCGCGGCGCTCGGCCTCGGGCTGCCGGTGATGACCCACTTCAACGAGAGCCAGGACGAGCTCGACTGGCTCCTCCGGGGCGAGGGGCCGATGCAACCCGTCGCCTGGCTCCTCGTCGACCCGGACGGGCGGAGCGGGATCCACCGGCTCGCCGAGGCAGGCCTCCTCGGCCCGGAGCTCGTCGCCGCCCACTGCGTCAAGGTCGACGCAAGCGAGATCGAGCTGCTTGCGGAGCACGACGTGGCGGTCGTCCACTGTCCGCGCTCGAATGCCCTGCTCGGCTGCGGGATCGCACCGCTCGGGGCGCTGCGGGCGGCCGGGCTGCGAATCGGGGTCGGCACGGACGGCGTCTCCTCGGTCCCGTCGCACGACGCCTTCGAGGAGCTGCGGTCGGTCGTCGCGTCCGCGCGGGCCCGGGAGGAGCGGGCTGACGCGCTCACGCCGACGGAGGCGCTGGAGCTGGCGACGCTCGGCGGCGCCCGCGCGCTCGGCCTCGACGCCGAGATCGGCTCCCTCGTCCCAGGGAAGCGCGCCGACCTCGCCGTCGTGGGGCTGGCCGGCTCGCCGTATCTACCATGGGAAGACCCTGCGGCGGCCGTCGTCTTCGGCGGCGCCCCCGCGCGGATCCTGGCTACCCTCGTCGATGGCGAGACCCGACACAGGAGAGGAGGAGTGGAATGGCACGATCTGACCGTCGCAGCGCACCGAGCGCGAAGCACGCTGCTGGGAACCGCCAGAAGCGCGACGCCGCCCAGATAGCGCTCGAGGACACCCTCTTCTTCACCCGGCTCCGCCGCCACGCGAAGTGGATGTTCGTCTTTCTCGCCCTCGTCTTCGGGCTCGGCTTCGTCGTCTTCGGCGTCGGCTCGAGCGGCGGCACCGGGATCGGGGACATCCTCCGCAACGGGGGCAGTTCCGGCAACGGCGGCACCTCCGTCTCGGATGCGCGCAAGGACGTGGAGAAGCATCCGAAGGACGTCGACGCGCGCCGCACGCTCGCTCGCGCGCTCGTCGACGACGGGCAGACCTCCGCCGCGGTCACCGCCTACAAGGACTACCTCGACCTCCGGCCCAAGGACCAGGACGCCCTCCGGGAGCTCGCCGGGCTCTACCTGACACAGGGCCAGCAGGCCCAGACCGCTGCGCAGAACGCGCAGGCGCTGGCCGCGTACCGCAGCGCCGGCTCCACGTGGGTGGCGCCGCTCAAGCTGGGCGACTCCGGCATCACCCTCGGCGAGGATCCGATCTCCACGGCGGTCACGTCGCAGGCGAACGACACGATCAACACGGAGATCGGGCAGGCCAACCAGTCCTTCGGCGCCGCGATCTCCACCTATGAGGATCTGGCGAAGCTCTCGCCGAAGGATCCGAACCTGCAGCTCGAGCTCGCGCAGACGGCGGAGAGCATCCGGAACTACCCGCGCGCGGTCGAGGCGTACAAGCAGTTCTTGAAGCTCGCCCCGGACGACACGAACGCGCCGATCGTCCAGCAGCGGATCAAGCTTCTCGAGGCGCAGCTCTCGGCCTCCGCGCCCTCCGCATCTGGTTAGACTCACCCACGTCCGGGAAGACGCGCATCACTACTGTCGGAGACCGGGGGACTTCTGATGAACTTTGACGTCAACACCGAAAAGCTGAGCGACCAGCAGTACGTGATCTCGCTGTCGGGTGAGGTGGATCTCTACACCGCCCCGGAGTTCAAGCAGCAGCTGCTCGAGGTGATCGACCAGGGTGGCCGCGACGTGATCGTCGACCTCAGCAATACCACGTTCATCGACTCGACCACGCTCGGCGTGCTGGTCGGCGGGGTCAAGCGCCTCCGGACGAACGAGGGGCAGCTCTCGCTCGTCTGCAGCGACCGGAACATCACCAAGATCTTCGAGATCACCGGGCTCGACCGGGTGTTCACGATTCACGGGACGCGTGACGAGGCCGTGTCGGCTCTCGGCTCGGGGTCGACTGCGTAGAGTGGCGCGGGGGCTCGCCGGTTTCTGCGCGGTCCTCGTCGCGGCTCTCGCCGCGAGCGGCTGCGGCACGGTCGGGCTCTCCGACGGAGGCACCGCGTCGACCGGGAAGCCCCTCTTCACCGAGAAGTGCGGCTCCTGCCACACGCTCGACGACGCCGGCACGAAGGGCCAGATCGGCCCCAACCTCGACGACGCGTTCAGGCAGGCGCGCGCGGACGGGCTCGGCGACACGACGATCCAGACGGTCGTGCGCGGGCAGATCGCGTACCCGGTGCAGAACCCCTCCACGGGCTCTCCGGGGATGCCGCAGGACATCGTCACCGGCCAGGACGCGGAGAACGTCGCCGCGTACGTGGCCTCCGTCGCCGGGAAGAGCGGCGCCGGCACGACGCCTCCCGCACCCGAGGCGGGCGGGACGACGACGGCTCCGAAGGCCGGAGCGGGTGGCGGCGCCGACGGCAAGGCGATCTTCGCCTCCGCTGGCTGCAGCTCCTGTCACACCCTTGCCGCAGCCGGAGCGAACGGGAACGTCGGCCCGAACCTCGACCAGGCGAAGCCGGCGAAGGAGCTCGCGATCGACCGCGTCACGAACGGCAAGGGCGTGATGCCCTCGTTCTCCGACTCGCTGACGCCGGACGAGATCGCCGCCGTCGCCGAGTACGTCTCCAGCAACGCCGGTCAGTAGCACGGCCATTCCGGCCACGGCCGAGGCTTTAAGCCTCGGACCTGTCCGGTGGGCCCTGCGGGTCAGTAATTGAGGTCGCCTCGCCCGAGAGCCTCCGCTACAAGCTTGACGACGGTGCTCCCCGGTCGCGGAGCGACGCTGCCGTCGCCGCTGAACGCGCTCCATGGCCACTCGAGCGGGTGCTCACAGATCCCGGCCCGGACGGGGTTCAAGGCGATGTACCGATGCGTGCGGAACAGGTGAGGCTCGTCCTGGATCGGATTAGGCCGGTAGGGCGCCTGCACGAGGTGCCCGCGCCGCAGATGCCGGCGGTTGAACCGCTCGACGTGCCGCGCCAGGAAGTACTGCATCAGCTCAGGAAGGTTCTCGTGCCTGAGCTCGACCAGGACGTGCAAGTGGTTCGGCATCAGGCAGTAGTCGCGGATCTCGGTGTCGTGTCGCTCGGCGCTTCTCGTTAGGAGTCGGAGGCAGGCTGCATAGTCGTGATCGTCCCAGAACAGGAGATCGCGACCCGTCGCATGTTGCGTCACATGCACGAGTCCGGGAGGTTGAGCTGGGCGTCGCTTTCCCATCCGACGAACGTACGCGCGGCTCTCCCGTTACGGGCCACCGTGACGCCAGAAGTTGCGGACTTGGCACGCTTTCGATCCCTTTTCGTGGACGTGGCCGAGGCTTAAAGCCTCGGACGTCGGCCGGAAGGGACAGGGGGGCGGCTCAGGCGGGGCCGAGGTCGACCACGACGTGCGTGATCGGGACGGCGAAGCGGGCCCGCGCCTGCCCGACCACGTCCCGCTCGAGCCAGTGCGAACGGCCCGCAGGATGGGTGGAGATCACGATCTCATCGGCGCCGAACGTCACGAGGGCGTCCTCGATCGCCTGCAGCGGGTCGCCGTCGCCGACCTCGCCCCGCGCAGTCACGCCAGCGCGCCCGAGCTCGGCGAGGCTGACGTCGAGCCGTGCCTGCGCCGCCGCTCGCGCGCCGTCCTCGTCAGAGGCCCACTGACGCACCTTGGAGTTCAGCGCGGGCGTGACCACGAGGACGTGCTTCCGGACACCCTCCGTCTTCGTTTGCAGCAGCGAGAGCAGCTCGGCGCCCCCGACGGTCTCGTTGGCGATCACGAGGATCCGCCGCTCTTCCTCGCCCCCCCGGTGCGGCACCTCGGCCGGCGCCTCGGGCTCGACCTCCTCCTTCCGGAGCCAGCGCCAGACGACGAGGCCGCTCAGCGCGACGAACACGACGACGCCGAGCCACGTGGCGAGCGCCGCGGCGACCGCGATCAGCGCGAAGTAGACGAACGTAGCCAGCACGAACCGGAACGCCTCGGCCTCGCTGCGGAGGGGGTTCCGCGGCATCGGGTCAGAGGATGTAGATCGTGAAGTAGACGACGATCCACATCACGTCGACGAAGTGCCAGTAGATCCCCGGCAGCTCGACGCCGTGATGGTGCTCCGGCGTGAAGTGACCCCGGAACGAGCGCACGGTCGCCACGCTGAGCAGGCAGAGGCCGATGAAGACGTGGGCGCCGTGCAACCCTGTGAGGCCGAAGAAGATCGTCCCGAAGGCGCCGTCGCCCGGGTTGAAGCCGATCCGGGCGTACTCCATGAACTGGGTGAGCAGGAACGCGAGGCCCATCAGCAGCGTCAGCACGAGCCCGGCCTGCAGCCCCGCCCGGTTGCCGCGCTTCACCGAGCTGAGCGCCCAGTGCATCGTGAAGCTGGAGGTGACGAGGATGAGCGTGTTCACGCCGGCGACGAAGACCGGGAGCTCGAATGGCGGCAGCGGCCACGCCTGTGCGTCCGGGTTGACGACGCGGACGAAGAAGTAGGCGGTGAAGAACGCGCCGAAGAGCATCCCCTCCGAGGCGATGAAGAGGAACATTCCGAGCACCGTCGCGCTGATCCGGGAGCTCTGGTTCGCGATCGGGGGCCCGTGATGGTGGGACTCGGCGTGCGCGCTCATCCACTCACCCCGGTCTCGGCCCGGCGGCCGGTCGCCTCCTCGGGCGTGACGACGATGTGCTCGACCGGCACCTTGGCGTCGCGCTCCAGCCGGCCGACGAGGTCGCGGCGCAGCCAGGAGCCGCGCTGCTCCGGGAAGGTCGAGACGAGGATCGCGTCGATCTTCTCGTCGTGCACGGCGTGCATCGCGGCCGCGTACGGGTCTGGATGCGCGATCTGACCGTGCACCTCGATCTGCTCGGCGCGAAGCTTCGCGAGCGCGCTCCGCAGGCGGCGCTCCGCGTCCGGGTGCTCGTGCTGCTCCGGATCGCTCTGCGGACAGATGATCACGAAGCTCGTCCCCTCGGCGGCGCGCTCGCGGATCCGGTCGAGGAGCGGCTCGCCGAGCACCGTCTCGTTCGCGACGACGAGAATGTTCTCGGCGCCCTCGCGTGCGGCGACGTCGGAGACGACGTGGACGACCTCGCGATCGCCGGCGACCTTGCGGATCTCCTCGAGCAGGTTCTTGCGGCGCCAGCCGGAGGTCGCATCGGGATGCGTGGAGACGATCAGCAGGTCTGGGTCCTCCAGCGCGATCGCGTCCTTGACGGCTGTGAGCGGGTCTGTGTCGACGACATCGCCGAGCGAGCGGATCCCCGCCTCGCGCAGCGTCGCCAACGTCTTCTCGAGCCGGCGGCCGGCCGCGGCGCGGCGCGTGTCCGCGTAGACGACGTAGCCCTGCACCGGCTGGCTGACCGGAGCGACGACGCGCACCGCGGCCTCACCCTCGGCCGTCTCGACCTCACGCCGGACCGCGTCCAGGAGCTCGTCGCCGGTCAGGGTCTCGTTCGCGACGACCAGGATGCGCCGGAGCTCGCTCAAGGCTTGACCTCTTCGTGCACCTCTGCGTGGCCGCCGGAGAGGATCGCGTGCCTCGCGCCCGGGATTCCGTACTCGTACGGACCGGCGACGACCTGGGGGATCTCGTCGAAGTTGAACACGGGCGGCGGCGAACTGACCTGCCACTCGAGCGTCATCGCGCGCCACGGGTTGCCGGGCGCGATCGGGCCGCGGTGCCAGCTCGTGATCATGTTGTAGAAGAAAACGATGGTCGAGGCGCCGAGCAGGAACGAGAAGACCGAGATGATCATGTTCCAGTCGCCGAACTCGGCCGAGTAGTCGGCGACTCGCCGCGGCATCCCCTGCAGCCCGATCCAGTGCATGGGGAAGAAGGTGCCGTTGAAGCCGACGAACGTGAGCCAGAAGTGCAGCTTGCCCAGGCGCTCGTTGTACATCCGCCCCGTCATCTTCGGGAACCAGTAGTAGACCCCGGCGAAGATCGTCAGCACGGAGCCGCCGAAGAGCACGTAGTGGATGTGCGCGACGATGAAGTAGGTGTCCGAGGCCGCGATGTCGATCGGCACGGAGGCGAGGAAGATCCCGGAAAGCCCGCCGAGCACGAACATCGAGAGGAAGCCGAGCGCGAAGAGCATCGGCGTCCGGAGCTGGATCCGTCCCTCCCACATCGTCGCGAGCCAGCTGAAGATCTTGATCCCGGTCGGGACCGCGATGATCATCGAGGTGACCATCATCGGCACGCGCAGCCACGGCGCCAGCCCGGCGACGAACATGTGGTGCGCCCAGACGGAGAAGCCGAGGACGAGGATTCCCATCAGCGAAAGGGCCATCAGGCGGTAGCCGAAGATCGGCTTGCGCGAGAAGACAGCGATCACCTCGGAGATGATCCCGAATCCCGGCAGCATCATGATGTAGACGGCCGGGTGCGAGTAGAACCAGAAGATGTGCTGGTAGCCGAGCGTGTAGCCGCCTCCGTCAGGCGTGAAGAAGTGCGTGTGCAGGATCCGGTCGAACATCACGAAGAACTGCGAGCCGGCGATGAAGGGGGTCGCGATCACGACGAGGAGTGACGTCGTGAAGTTCGCCCAGACGAGCAGCGGCATTCGCCAGAAGGTCATTCCGGGCGCGCGCATCGTGATGATCGTGACCAGGAAGTTGAGCGCGGTCATGATCGAGCTCGCGCCTGCCCACTGGACGCCCATGTTGAAGAAGACCTGACCGAGTGGTTGCTCGGAGGCAAGGGGCGCGTAGCTCGTCCATCCCGTCGCGAACGCGCCGCCGGGGGCGAGGAAAGCTGCGAGGAACATAATCCCGGCCACGGGCAGGAGCCAGAAGGACAGGGCGTTCAGACGCGGGAAGGCCATGTCCGGCGCACCCAGCATCAGCGGGACCGCGAAGTTGGCGAGCCCGGCGAAGGCCGGGATGATGAAGAGGAAGATCATCAGCGCGGCGTGCTCGGAGACGAGACCGTTGTAGGTCTGCGTGTCCACGAACTGCATGTCCGGGCGCGCCAGCTCGGCACGGACGAGCATGGCCATCATCCCACCGGCCACGAAGAAGAAGAACGTGGTCGCCAGGTACTGCACCCCGATCACCTTGTGGTCGGTGTTGACCTTGAAGTAGTCCTTCCAGCTCGTGGCGCCGTGGCTGGAGTGATCCTCGGGGCGCGTCGGGCGGCCGGAGATGTAGTACGCCCAGTAGTCGAAGGCGCCGATCCCGGTCAGGAAGCCGATCGGGAGGGTGGTGAGGAAGGCGACGACCGTGATCACGGCCCAGTCCACGGTCGGGTCGTAGTGGCCGAGCCAGCGGAAGAAGACGACGACCCCGAAGCCGAAGGCCCAGAAGAGCGGCATCACCCACGCAGCGCGGAGGAAGCCCGGCGCACGCAGGCGCGCTCCTAGCCCCCGTGGCGGCGGCGACGCCGGCCCGTGCTGATCGTGCTGGACGTGGACGGTCTCGGTCACTCTTGCGCTCCTACTTCTGGCCCTTGACCAGATACTGCACGAGGGCGTCGATCTGGTCGGCGGTCAACGACTTGGCATACGCGGTCGGCATCACACCGGCCTGATACCCGGCCGCGATCTTCGCGTTCGGGTCGACGATCGACTGGCGGATGTAGTCCTCGACCGGCTCGCCCGCTGCCTGGGCGTCCGAGGCGAGCTGGTTCAGGTCGGGCCCGACCTGGGCGTCCGTGCCCGCGGGAGCGAAAGTGTGACAGCCGCCGCAGCCCGCCGAGGTGAAGACTGCGGCCGGGTCGTTGGAGCCCCCGGGGGCGTCCCCGCCGGAGGCCTCCTGCTTCAGGTACGCCTCGTAGTCGGCCTGGGAGACGACGGAGACCGGCGCGCGCATCGTCGCGTGCCCGAGCCCGCAGAGCTCGGTGCAGACGAGCGAGTAGCTACCGAGCTTCGTCGGGGTGATCGTGAGCGTGGTCTCGATCCCCGGGACGGCGTCGGACTTCTGCCCGAACTGGGGCACCCAGAACGAGTGGATCACGTCGAGCGAGTGCAGGGTCAGCTTGACGGGCTTGTTCAGTGGGAGGACAAGCTCGCCGGAGGTGACCTTGTCGGGCCCGGGGTACTCGAACTTCCAGGCGAACTGCTGCGCGGTGACCGCGATCCGGAGCGGGTTGTTGCCCACGTCGTCGTTCTTCGCAAGCACGACCGCGCTCACGATCGCGATCGCGGTCACGAGCACCGTCGGGATCGCCGTCCAGACGATCTCGAGCCCCGTGTGGCCGTGCACCGGCGGGCCGTCGCGCTCGTCGTCGGGCTCGGCCCGGAACTTGAGGATCGAGTAGGCGATCACGGCCATCACGATCGCGAAGATCCCGATGCAGATCACCGTCGTGAACCAGAAGACGAACGTGATCCGGTCCATCTCCTCCGAGGCGGAGGTAGGCAGCCAGGGGACGACCACGGCGACCAGGGACGCGAGCGCCCCGGCGATGACGCCGTAGATGGTGATCCGGACGATTGAGCCCCTACGCAACGCGGCGAGACTACATGACGCCGTAACCGGGAGGGCGTATCAAACGTTCGTTACGAGACCCCGCAAGCTGGGTATATGCAGGACAACCCCCCGAAACTCAAGGAGGACGAAATGGGACTTGGAGTCAGCATCTTTCTGATCGCAGTGGGCGCAATCCTCACCTGGGCGGTCAACGCCTCGGTCTCCGGCCTCGAGCTGACGACGATCGGGGTGATCCTGCTGATCGTCGGGATCCTCGGACTCGTCCTTTCGGTCATCTTCTGGTCGTCCTGGGGCGGCGTGGGTGGCGGCACCCGCCGTCGCACGACCTACGTCGATGAGGGCCCCGGCGTCTAGCCGACGCGGCCCGCTCGACCGAATCGCAGAGGGCGGTCTTCGGGCCGCCCTCTGTCGTTCCTGAGCGGACCGTCCCTAGACGAGCGGCAGCTCGACCACGAAGGTCGAGCCACTGCCTGGGGCGGACTCCACCCAGATCCGACCGTCCATCCGCCTGACGATCTCGCGGCAGATGTAGAGCCCAAGGCCGGTGCCGCCGACGCCGCGGGCCAGGTCGGGATCGAGACGGTAGAACTTCTCGAAGATGCGCCCAAACTCGGACGCCGGGATCCCGAGCCCCTCGTCGCGGACGAGGAAGCGGAGCCGGTCGCGCGAGCGCTCGAGCTCCAGCGAGACGGCGCCCCCGTCCGGCGAGTACTTGATCGCGTTCTCGACCAGGTTGACGAGGACCTGCCGCACCTTGTCCGCGTCGATGCGGACTGGCGCGATGTCCTCGGCCGCGCGGAGCGAGAGCCGGATCCCCTCCGGCAGGTGAGCCTCGGCTGCGGCCAGCACGGCCTGGGCAACCTCGACCGGGTCGGCGTGCTCGAGCGAGACGCCGACGACGCCGGAGTCGAGCCGGCTCGCAAGCAGGATGTCGTTGACGATCCGCGCGAGCCGCTCCGACTCGCTCGCGACCACCCCGAGCATCCCGTCGCGCTGGTCGAGCGAGAGCGGCACGTCCTCGCGCTTCAGGGTCATTGCGGCACCGTAGATCGCCGCCAGCGGCGTCCGGAGCTCGTGCGAGACCGTGGAGACGAAGTCGCTCTTCAGCCGCTCGACCGCGCGCTCCTCGGTCACGTCCCGGCAGGCGTAGACGATCCCGTCCCCGAAGGCGACGCCCGAGATCGAGAGCCAGAGCTCCCGACCCCGGATCTCGATCGGAACCGTCTCGGCGCGTGCACCGCCGCCGTGGCGCGACTCCGTCACGGGCACGAGCCGCTCGACGTCGCCCCAGCCCGGGATCGCGTCCTCGAGGCGGCGGCCGACCACCTCCGCGCCACGGAGCCCGGTGATCCCCTCGGCCGCCGGGTTCCACAGCCGGACGACGCCGCCGTCGTCGAGCAGGAAGACGCCGTCCGCGACGAACTCGAGCGCCCGCGCGGTCTCCGCCCGCTGCTCGAGGTCGGCGAGCAGGCGCGCGTTGTCGAGCGCGGCCGAGGCGCGTCGCGCGAGCTCGCGGGCGAGCTCGAGATCCGTCTCGTCGTAGTGCCCCGGCTCGCTGGAGCCGAGCGTGAGGACGCCCAGGACCTCGCCCCGGGAGACGAAGGGGACGAACATCATCGAGCGGGAGCCGACCCGCTCGAAGAGTTCGAGGTCGAGCCCGAGGCCGGCGAGGTCGGCGCCGAGCTCCGGCGTCAGCGTCGAGGCGAGCATCCCCTCGCCCTCGACGACGACCTGCTGCCAGAGCGCCGGCGCGTCCCCGTTCGGCATGTAGCTCCCGGTCATCTCGTCCATCAGCCGCTCCAGCCCGGGATCGGCGTGGGCGTGGGCGACGCGCCGAAGGACGCCGTCCTCGAGGAGGTAGATGTTGCAGGCGTCCGCGATCCGGGGGACGACGACGCGGCTGACGCGCGCGAGGATCCGGTCGCGGTCGAAGGAGGACGCGAAGAGCTCGCCGGCCTCGGAGAGCAGGCGGAGCCGGTCGAGCGAGTGGCCCGCCTCCGCGTAGAGCCGGCTGTTCTCGACGCCGAGCGCGATCCGGCCCGCAACCTCCTGGGCGAAGGCGACGTCGGCGTCGTGGTAGCGGCGGTGCGACTCGCCCATCCCGAGCGAGAGCGTCCCGATCGTCCGCGAGCGCGCCATCAGCGGCACGACGAGATAGGAGCTCGGCTCCAGCCGGCGGTAGAGCGCAAGGTGCTCGTCGTCGCGGGCGGCCCGGCGCAGCTCGGGGTCGTCCGCCGTCTCGATCAGGAGCGGTGCGCCGCTCGCGGCGACGACCGACGCAGGGTGGTCGGGGTTGCCGTCCGGCGGATAGCGGGCCCGGATCTCGCGGAGCACGGCCTCGCGCTCGGGGTCGACGTGGCGGAGCACGACCTGCTCGAGGCTCCCGTCGGGGCGGAGCAGGTCGATCAGGGCGTAGTCCGCAAAGGTCGGCACGAGCATCCCGCCGATCGCGCCGATCGTCAGCTCGAAGTCGAGGCTGGAGACGAGCAGCTCGCTCGCGTCGGCGAGCAGCCGGATCTGCTCGGCGGCGCGGCGCTGCTCGGTGATGTCGCGGATCACGTTCACGGCCACGACCCGGCCGTCCTCGCCCTCGACCGGGAGCGCCCGGATCGACGACCAGCGCTCCTCCGCCGTCGCGAGGATCCGGTAGCAGACGATCCGCTCCTGCCCCCGCCCTTCCAGGAGCGCCAGGCGGCCGGGCAGCTGCTCGGGCGTCAGGGGCCGCCGCTGCTCGTCGAGGAGCTCGAAGCGGGAGAGCACGTCGGTGACGTCCGCGGCCAGGAAGTCCGGCGCGCTCTCGAAACCGATCAGCCGCGCTGCGGCATCGTTCGCCCAGAGGAGGCGGCCCTCGGCGTCCTGGACGGTGATTCCGTCCTCGACCGCGGCGAGGATCGCGGCCGGGAACCCGGAGGTCGCTTCGAGCTGCTCATCCTCGTCGACCGACACGCCTGCAGAACCCCCCGCTGGACGTCGCGCAGATCGTAGCCGGGGATCCGAGCCTGTCCAGCCCAGCCGTCGCACGGTAGGAACGAACCGCTTGCAGAGCGAGCCCGGGAGCGAAGCGACCCTTCAGGGGTCTTAGCGCGATCGAGAATCGGCTCCCGCCGATTCTCGATCTTGCGCCATAAGCATGGGCCGTGTAGGGATCGAACCTACGACCTTGGGATTAAGAGTCCCCTGCTCTACCAGCTGAGCTAACGGCCCGGACGGCTGAGTAGTGTAGCCAGCCATGCGCGTCCTCACCGTCGTAGGGAACAGGCCTCAGTTCATCAAGGCAGCCGCGCTCTCGCTCGCCCTCCGCGACGCCGGGATCGAGGAGGTCTCGCTCCACACCGGCCAGCACTACGACCATGCGATGTCCGACCTCTTCTACGAGGAGCTGGGGCTGCCCGCGCCCGTCTACTCTCTCGATCTGCGCACCGCCGACCCCGCTGCGATGCACGGGCCGCTGGCGACGGCGCTCGCGACCGAGCGACCCGACTGGGTGCTCGTCTTCGGGGACACGAACACGACCCTGGCGGGCGCCCGCGCCGGCGTCGAGGCGGGCACGCCCGTCGCGCACGTCGAGGCGGGGCTGCGGAGCGGCGACCTGGAGATGCCGGAGGAGCGGAACCGGATCGAGGTCGACCGCATCGCGACGCTCCTCCTCTGCCCGGACGAGAGCTCGCAGCGGACGCTCGTGGCGGAGGGCGTCCCGGGCGAAGCGCTGGTGGTCGGCGATGTGATGGCGGACGCCGCCCGGCTCTTCGCGCCGCTCGCGCCGCCGTCCGGACGCGCCCCGGGGAGCTACGTGTTGGCGACGATCCACCGGGAGGCGAACGTCCGCCCGCCGCGGCTCGGCCGGATCGCCGCCGGGCTCAACGCCCTCGCCGAGCCGGTCGTCCTGCCCGCCCATCCGCGGACCCGCTCCGCGCTCGAGGAGCAGGAGGTCGAGCTCGGCCCGCACGTGGAGCTGCTTCCGCCGGTCGGCTATCTCGAGCTTGCCGCGCTCGCGCGGGAGGCGCGGGTGATCGTCACGGACTCGGGTGGGCTCCAGAAGGAGGCGTACTGGTACGGCGTGCCCTGCGTGACGCCGCGCCCCTCGACCGAGTGGGGCGACACCGTCCGCCTGGGTGCGAACACGCTCGTCGACGACGACCCGGAGGCGCTCGCACGGGCCGTCCGGGAGGCGCGGTTGCCGGCCGGCCTGCCGCAGCTGTACGGCGACGGCCACGCGTCGGAGCGGATCGCGGACGCTCTCGCCGGTAGGATCGACCGCCGATGACCGACGTCGCCATCGTCGGAGCCGGCTACGTCGGTGTTCCGCTTGCTCAGACCTTCGCCGAGGCGGGGCGCTCCGCCCTGCTCGTGGACGTGAACGCGGCCGTCGTCGCGGGGCTGAACCGCGGCGAGAGCCACATCGAGGACGTCCCCTCGGAGACGCTCGCGCCCCTCGTCGAGGCCGGCAGCATCCGCGCGACCACGGACTTCTCGGAGGTGAGGGACGCGGACGCGATCCTGATCGCCGTCCCGACGCCGCTCTCGAAGCAGCGCCAGCCCGACCTCTCGTACATCGAGCGCGCGGGCCGCAGCCTGGCGCCGTACATCCGCGCCGGCCACGTCGTCGTGCTCGAGTCGACGACCTACCCGGGGACGACGAAGGAGGTGCTGCGGCCGATCCTGGAGGACGGGAGCGGGCTCACCGCCGGCGAGGACTTCCATCTCGCGTTCTCGCCCGAGCGCGTCGACCCGGGCCGCACCGACTTCACCACGAAGACGACCCCGAAGATCGTGGGCGGGATCAACGAGGCCTCGACCGAGGCAGCCGCCGCCGTCTACCGGAGCGCGATCGACACGGTGCACACGGTCTCCACCCCGGAGGCGGCCGAGCTGACGAAGCTGCTCGAGAACATCTTCCGCTCGGTCAACATCGCGCTCGTGAACGAGCTGGCGATGCTCTGCGACCGGATGGAGATCGACGTCTGGGAGGTCGTGGACGCCGCGGCGTCGAAGCCGTTCGGCTTCATGCGCTTCGAGCCCGGCCCGGGGCTCGGCGGCCACTGCATCCCGCTCGACCCGTTCTATCTTTCCTGGAAGGCTCGCGAGTTCGACTTCACGACGCGGTTCATCGAGCTCGCCGGCGAGGTCAACCAGAACATGCCGTACTACTGCCGCTCGGTGATCTCGCAGGCGCTGAACCACGGGGCCGGCAAGTCGCTCGCCGCGTCGAAGGTGCTCGTGCTCGGCGTCGCCTACAAGGCGGACATCGGGGACATGCGCGAATCGCCGGCGCTGAAGGTGATCGAGCTGCTCCAGGCCGCGGGGTCGGACGTCTCCTACCACGACCCGCACGTGCCGGAGTTCGAGGAGCACGGCGTCTCCCTTTCGTCCGTCCCGCTCGAGCCGGCCCTCTACGACGCGGTCGTGATCGTGACCGCGCACAACGGGATCGACTACGAGCGGCTCGTGGAAGAGGCCCAGCTCGTCGTCTACCTGCGCAACGCGACGGGCCGGAACGGCGTCCAGGCCGACGGCAAGGTCTGGAAGCTCTGACCGTGGCCCGCCCGCGATGACGAGAATCGGTCAGGCCGGGCTCGGCTACTGGGGCAAGAACCTCGTCCGGAACTTCGACGAGCTCGCCGACCTGGCGTGGCTCTGCGACGCCTCCGAGGAGCTGCGGACGCAGTTCGGTGCCCGGTACCCGCATGCCCGCGTCACCGCCGACTTCGCCGAGATGCTCGCCGACCCGGAGCTGGAGGCCGTCGTGATCGCCACGCCCGTGCCGACCCACTACGCGCTCGCGAAGCAGGCGCTCGAGGCGGGCAAGCATGTCTTCGTCGAGAAGCCGCCCGCGATGAAGGGCGCCGAGATGGAAGAGCTCCTCGAGCTCGCCGTCGCGAAGGGCCTTGTCCTGATGCCGGGCCACCTCCTCCTCTACCACCCGGGCGTGCGCAAGCTGAAGGAGCTCGTCGGCGAGGGCGACCTCGGCGACCTCCTCTGCGTCTACACGAACCGGCAGAACCTGGGGATCATTCGCCGCGACGAGAACGCGCTCTGGTCGCTCGGCGTCCACGACCTCTCCGTGATCCTCTACCTCGTCGGCGAGGAGCCGGAGGAGGCGATCGCGCACGGGAACGCATTCCTCAACCCGGGCGTCGAGGACGTCGTCTTTTGCTACCTCCGCTTCCCCTCCGGGAAGATCGCGCACATGCACCTCTCCTGGCTCGACCCGCACAAAATGCGGAAGCTGACCGTGGTCGGGAAGGAGAAGATGGCCGTCTTCGACGATATGGAGCTGGAGCGAAAGGTGACGATCTACGACAAGGCGCCCTGGGAGCCGGCCGGCACCTACGGCGAGTGGCGGACCCGGACCGGCGACATCCACAGCCCGAAGATCGCGAACGACGAGCCACTCCGGCTCGAGTGCAACCACTTCCTCGAGCTGGTGGCGAACGGCCCCGGCGACCACGCGGAGGCGCGCGACGGGCTCACCGTCGTCCGCGCGCTCGACCGGCTGACGGAGTCCCTGCGCGGAGGTGGCAAGGGTGGCTGAAATCCACCCGACCGCGACGGTCTACCCGGGCACGGTGCTCGGCGAGGGCGTCAAGGTGCTCGAGAACGCGGTCGTCGGCAAGCAGCCGACCCTCTCGCCCCGCTCGACCGCGAAGCGGGAGCCGCTCGGGCCGGCGGTGATCGGGGACGGGACGATCGTCTCCACCGGTGCGATCGTCTTCGCCGGGACGACGATCGGGGCGCGGGTGATCCTCGGCGACCAGTCGTGCGTCCGGGAGCGCGTCGAGGTCGGCGACGACGTGGTGATCGGTCGCGGCTCTCTCGTCGAGAACGACACCACGATCGGGGCGATGACGAAGATCCAGGCCGAGGCCTACATCACCGCCTACTCGACGCTGGAGGAGCACGTCTTCATCGCGCCCTGCGTCGTGACCACGAACGACAACTGGATGGGCCGCACGGAGAAGCGGTTCGGGCTCGTCAAGGGCCCGACGATCCGCCGCGGCGCCCGGGTCGGCGGCGGCGCGATCCTCTGCCCCGCGATCGAGATCGGCGAGGAGGCGTTCATCGGCGCCGGCGCCGTCGTCACGAAGGACGTGCCGCCGCGGGCGCTGATGGTCGGGAACCCGGCTCGCCGCCTGCGCGACGTCCCGGACGAGGAGCTGCTCGAGAACCAGACCTCGTTGCCCGGCGCAACCAGAGACAACGGCAACTAGCTCTTGACGACCACGAGCGTGTAAGGCCCTGCGCCGGGGGAGCTCAGCTTCACCTGGACGAAGTACCAGCCGGCCTTCGGCGCGCGGTGGGCGAGGTAGTCGCGGGGGCCCGGGCGCGCCGACTGCCGGGCCACGAGCGTCCGCCGGCGGAGGTCGTTCACCTCGGTCGCCGCGGGCTTCCAGAGGATCAGGTTCGTATCGGTGCCGGCGGGGCCGCGGACGCTCGCGTAGACCGACTGGCCCTTCCGTAGCTTGACCGCGTAGACGTCGTTCTGGTCGTCCCAGAAGTCGAGGCTCGCCTCGACGCGGATCGTCTTGCCCCAGAGCTTGCGGGCGCGCGGGCCGGCGTCGTCGTTCGGCTCCAGCCGGTCAACGGCGGGGATCGGCCCGGAGAGCGCGCGCAGCGCGGCGGCAACGTCGAGCCGGCCCCAGCCGGTCAGCTCGTCGCGGCCGGGCGGACAGCGGCGGCAGCCGGTCGCGGGCTCGGCGTCGGTGGCCGTCCGCGTCAGCAGCGCCGTCACCTGCTCGGCCCTGAGGCTCGGCCGGACGGCGAAGAGCACGGCGGCGGCCGCACTGACCTGCGGCGCGGCGAACGACGTGCCCTCGGCGTCGCGGTAGTCGTCCGGCGCGCAGCTCGAGTAGCCCTGCTCCGCGCAGTCGCGGAACGGCGCGGTCAGCGCCCGCGGGAACGTGGAGAGAATCCCCTGCCCGGAGGCGGCGATGTCGTTGTAGACCCGGTCGCGATTCGAGAAGAGGGGGGCGCTGCCGTCGCGGGCGAGCGCGCTGACGCCGACGACATGAGGGAGAGCGGCCGGGTAGCTCGCATACAGCCACGGCTCGCGCGGAGACGCGTCGGCGTTGCCGACGGCCGCCACGACGACCACGTCTCGCGACACGGCGAAGGCGATCGCGGCCGCCTCGAGCGGCGAGTAGGTGTCCACGCCGGGGTCGGCCGGGTCACGGACGCCGCCGATCGACATGTTGAGCACGCGGGCGCCGCTCGCGACCGCCCAGCGGATCGCACGCGCCTCGGCCTCGACGTCGATCGTGTCGTCGTTCTTGACCACCTTGGCGATCACGAGCTCGGCGGAGGGCGCCATCCCGGCTATCCCCTGGGAGTTGTCGATCGCGGCCGCGATCAGCCCCGCGACGAAGGTGCCGTGCCCGCGGGTGTCCACCCGTGCGGAGCCGCCGACGAAGCTGCGCGTCGCGGCGATTTTGCCGGCGAACTCCGGGTGGCCGTAGTCGATCCCCGAGTCGATCACCCCGACCCGCACGGGCGGCAGGATCGGCAGCGTCTCCCAGAAGTCGAAGGCGTGGTTCGCCGTCAGGTAGACCTGCCTCGCGGCGAGCGGGTCCGAGGGCTCGAACGCGATCCGGCGCGAGCCGAGCCGCTCGACGTACGTCGCGCCCGGCAGCGCGGCGAGGCGCGGCGGGAAGTCGGCTTCGACGACGAGCGCCGGGATCGGAGCCAGGCTCTCGGCGCCCGGCAGCGCGGCCCGGAGCGGGGTGAGCGCCGCGACCGACCGGGCTCCGACCGCGTAGCGGGCTGCCCCCGCGCCCTGAGGCAGAGCGGCGGCGGCGAGCACGAGCGCCGCGACCAGGAGCCGGCGCATCAGGAGAGCGTGACCGCGGCGGAGAGCCCCTGGGCGAGGCCTCCGGCCGGAGGCACCCGGACACGGTAGGTCCCGGGGCCGGTGTCGAGCTCGACGCGGAACGTGCCGGCCTCGTCGACCGCACCGGTGCCGGCGGGGAGCCAGAACGTCCCCTCCAGCCGCTGCACCTGGACCGGGGCGCCCACCGTGAACGGCGCCACCTGACCCTCGATCGCCGTCGCGGCCGCGGTCGCCTTCACGAGCGGACCGACCGGGACGCGCAGGGCGGGCCCCGCGATCTTGCCGGCGGAGAGCCGGAAACTCGTCGTCGCCGTCAGCTTCGCCTTGTACGAGAGCTCGCCGGCGGCTGCGCGCTGCGCCACGACCTGCCAGCCCGTCGGGGTCCGCTGCTCCAGGGTCGCGTTCTTCAGCCCCTTGACGACTGCGCGGAGGGCCGTCGGGCGGCCCGCCACGGCCGAGCCGCCGGGACGGGTCAGCGCGAGCGTCCCGAGCGCCGTCACCCAGGTGGAGCGGAGACCGAGAGCGAAGCGGAGCTCGTTGCCGGTGACGACCTTGGTGCCCTTCGTCGTCGTGACCGTCGCGGAGCGGACGCGGCCCGAAGGCCCCCGCGCGAGCGTGAGCCCAAGCACCGGGGTCGCGAGCGAGAGCCCCTTCCGGATCGTCACGTCGCTGACCGGAGTCGGCCCCCAGCGGTTCACGGGCGAGAGGTCGCTGTGCGGGTCGTCGACCGCGACGAGGTACGGCACGTCCGAGCCGAACGCCTCCTGGGCGGAGACGGTGCGGCCGCCGGAGGTGGAGTGGAAGAGCGCGTCCACGATCTTGTCGGCGTAGAAGAGGACTTCACCCGCGGTCGCCTCGATCGCTGCGGTCGCGCGGGCGTCCTCGGCCGGGATCCCGCCGTAGACCTGGCTGCGCACGTCGGCGTAGAGGTCGAAGCTCTTCCCGACCGCGCGGTGGGCGAGCGCGTAGGAGCGCGCCGCGACGGCCTGCGCCTTCAGGGCCTCGGCCGCCCAGGCGGTGGGCATCTCGCGCGGGACCACGCCGGCCAAATAGTCCTCGAGCCCGACGACGTCGATCGCGTTCAGCTTCTTCGCCACGACTGCGACCTCGAGCTGCCCGCGGTAGGCGACGCCGTCGAGCGAGATCGGGGACTTACCGGGGAGAAACGTGACCGGGCCGGTCAGGTCGGTGGGCCCGTCCCCGGTCACCTCGAGCTTCGGCCCGAGCGGCTGCTTCCCGGCCGGAAGCGGATAGGTCTTCCCGAAGACGTCGCGGACGCGGAAGGGCGACTCGGAGGCGACGGTGACCGTCCCCTTCGCCTCCGCGAGGAGCACGCGCAGCTTCGCGACGGGCGCCGGGCCGAGGGTCGCGCCGGTGTAGTAGTGAGCGAGGATCTCGCCGTAGGGCAGCCCGTCCTCCGCGTAGCCGAGCGCTCCGTACTGGCTCATCCCGACGCCGTGCCCCCAACCGCGGCCGCTGAAGACGAAGCTCGTCGCCGTCACGGACGGAGGCGGCGAGACCGCGCGAATGCCCGCGTCCACCGTGGGGGCGAGCGCGAGGGAGAGGGCGATGAGTGCGAGAGCGGTTCGCCGCATAGGGTGACCCCGGGGGTCGAAATCAGGCTAGCCGAAGGTCTTACGGGCTCCAGCCTTCTTTACCGAAGCTTCAATTCATCCCCGGAGCGGGGCGTTTTCCGTCCAGGCGACCCGGGCACCCTGCCGCAGGTGACACAGAAGCTGTGACGGAGAAGCTGCCAGCCCGCTACCGGCAGCCCGAGCGGATCGCCCGTGGCGGCATGGGTGAGATCTACCGGGCGACGGACGGGGTCCTCGGCCGGATCGTCGCCGTGAAACTGCTCGCCGAGCAGTTCGCCGACGACGAGAACATCCGCAAGCGCTTCACCCGCGAGGCTCTCGCGGCGGCGCGGCTGTCGAACGCCCCCAACACGGTCACGATCTTCGACGTCGGCGAGCACGAAGGCCGGCCCTACATCGTGATGGAGCTCCTCTCCGGCGGCTCGCTCGCGGACCGGCTCCAGGCGGAGGGCGCCCAGTCCCCGCGGCGCGCGCTCCCCTGGCTCCGCCAGACCGCGGCTGCGCTCGACGCCGCCCACGAGAAGGGGGTCGTCCACCGCGACGTCAAGCCCGCGAACCTCCTGCTCGACGACAACGGTGAGGTCAAGGTCGCCGACTTCGGGATCGCGAGCGCGGTCGGTCTCGACTCGTTCACCCAGGCGGGGACGGTGCTCGGGACGGCCGGCTACCTCGCGCCGGAGCAGGCGCGCGGCGAGCGGGCCGGCCCCGAGAGCGACCGCTACGCCCTGGCCGTCGTGGCCTACGAGCTGCTGACGGGAACCCGGCCCTACGCCAGCGACTCCACCACCGCCGAGGCCGCCGCCCATGTGCACGCGCCGATCCCGCGCTCGTCCGAGGCGGGCGCCGGCCTGCCCCCCGAGCTCGACGCCGTCTTCGCGCGGGGGCTCGCGAAGGAGCCGGGCGAGCGCTACCCCAGCGCCGCCGACTTCGTCGCCTCGCTCCGGGAGGCGCTCGACGACGCGGCCGGCCGGACGACGGTGGGGGCGATCCCGCCGACGGCGGCGACCGTGCCCGCACGCCCGGCGCCCGGGCCGGCGAAGCGGCGCCGCAACCCCGTCCCGCTCGTTGCGGCGCTCTTCCTCCTGCTCGGCCTCGGCGGTGCGGCGCTGGCCGCCGCCCTCGTCGGCGGCGACGGGTCCCCGAGCTCCGCAGCTCCCCCGAAGCAGGCGACGATCAAGCAGACCGTTACCGCCCCCGGGACGACCGTCGTCCGGACGGTGACGACGCCGACGGAGCCGCCCACGACGACCGCCTCCGAGCCGGCGTCCTCGGGCTCGAGCGCGAGCGCGCTCAACGACGAGGGCTACCGGAAGATGCAGGCGGGCGACTTCGAGGCAGCCCTCCCACTGCTCGAGCAGGCGGTGCAGGAGCTGTCCGGCTCGGGCTCGACCACCGAGGCGTACGCGAGCTACAACCTCGCCTACACCCGGCTCGCACTCGGCGAGTGCACCGGCGTCGTCGACCTGCTCGACCGGTCGAGGGAGATCCAGGGGAAGCGAAAGGAGATCGACCGGCTGAAGAAAGAGGCCGAGAAGGCCTGCGGCGACTAGCTGCCGGCGAGCCTGGCCGCGTACTGGGTCTCGTAGTACTCCTTGAACGCCCCCGACTTGATCGGCTCCCACCAGGAGCGGTGCTCGCGGTACCAGGCCACGGTGGCCTCCAGCCCCGCCTCGAGCGCCACCGCGGGCGACCAGCCGAGCGCGCGTACCTTGGCGTCGTCGATCGCGTAGCGCCGGTCGTGCCCGGCTCGGTCCTCGACGTGCCGGACGAGCGAGGCGTCGGACTCGGTCAGGCGGAGGAAGTGCTCGACCAGCGTGAGGTTCTCCTGCTCGTCGCCGCCGATGTTGTACGCCTCACCGGGCTTCCCGTCGCTTAGGACGAGCTCGATCGCCGCGCAGTGATCCTCGACGTAGAGCCACTCGCGGCGCTGTCGCCCGTCCCCGTAGACCGGGACGGGCTCGCCGTCCAGGAGGTTCGTGACGAAGAGCGGCAGCAACTTCTCCGGATACTGGTTGGGGCCGTACGTGTTCGCGCCATGCGTCCGCAGGGCATCGACGCCGTAGGTCCGGACGTAGGCGGGGACGAGCAGGTCGCCGCCGGCCTTGGCGGCGCTGTACGGGCTCGAGGGGCGCAGCTGATCCGTCTCTGTGCGCGGCGCCTCGCCCGGCTCCACGTCGCCGTAGACCTCGTCCGTGGAGACCTGCAGGACTCGCTTGCCC
>JBBQHQ010000021.1:0-25388 GCA_038324115.1 Gaiellales bacterium | reverse complement strand
CCGGCTGCCTGGCTCTCACGCGCGTCCCCTCCTGGGCCGTCGCAGTGACCGCGGCTCCGCTCGCGGCCGCCGCCGCGGGAAACGGGATCGCCGCGGTCGCCTGGTCGCGGGGGATCCCGAACCCGATCGTCTTCGAGTCGGCGACGCACGTCGCGGCCTTCAACCTGGCGGACGTCTTCGCCCTCGTCGGGATCGTCTTGCTCGGGACCACGCTCAGCACCGTCTCGATCCGGAACCGCGCGAAGCTGATCCCGCCGCGGCGCTTCGTCCGCGCGCTGCGGCAGCGCCTCCGCTAGCTCAGGCGGGCGCGGAGAGCGTGCGGAGGCGGAAGCCGCCGCTGTACTCGTACGAGGCCATCACGACCCCGAGCGTCTCGCGCGCGCCTCGCTCGGTGAGGCCGGCATCGCCCGCGTCCGCGAGCGGGCTCGTCAGGAGCGCCCGGATCCCGAGCAGGCCCTCCGTCGAGAGCGCGACCGTCCCCGGCCCGCAATCCGCGCAGACCGCGCCCCCGGCACTCGGCTGGTAGCCGGCGAGCCCTTCGGTCGCCCCGCAGTCGACGCAGCTGTCGAGGTGCGGGAGGTAGCCGGAGAGCCAGAGCAGCTTCAGCTGGAAGGAAAGGGCGAGCGGGTCGAGCGCCGGCCTCGCGGGCGCCCGCGAGGGCAGGACGTCGAGCCCGTCGAGGAAGCGCGTCAGCGCAGTGAACGCGCGCTCGTTCGCCTCCTGCTCGGTGAAGAGGCGGAGCATCGCCTCGGCGCCTACGAGCCCGACGGCGAGCCGGTACGGGTCCTCCCGGATCTCGTGGTGCGAGTGGATCAGCGAGGCGCCGGTGACCGTCCCGAGCTCGCCCGAGCCCTGGTGGAGCATCAGCTCGACGTGCGAGAGCGGCTCGAGTCGCGCGCCGAAGCGCGACTTGGTCTTCCGGATCCCCTTCGCGACGGCGCCCACCCGGCCCCGCTCGGCGGTGTAGACGTGGAGCACGCGGTCGGCCTCACCGAGCCGGAACGAGCGGAGCACGACCGCCTCCGTCTTCTGCGTCCGTGCCATCCACCGAGTCTAGAGACGGGAGCGGCGGGAACCATTTCGGCTGCTTATGCGTTGTAACTCGTATGCACAGGATTCAGCTCTATGCGACCCGGTGGTGCCCCTTCTGCGTGCGAGCGAAGATGCTGCTCGACTCCCGTGGGCTCGAGTACGAGGAGATCTCCCTCGACGACGAGCCCCGCTTCCGCGAGCGCCTCTACGAGCTCACCGGCGGCGCGACCGTCCCGCAGATCCTGATCGACGGCGAGCCGATCGGCGGCTACAACGAGCTCTTCCGGCTCGACCGCTCCGGCGACCTCGACCAGAAGCTCGCCGCCTGAGCCCGACCGGCTGAGCGACCCGCCTGAGTCGACTTAGTGTTGATTCAACACAAAGTTTAGTGTTGATTCAACACAAAGTCGCTTCCAACCCGCCAACCACGCGGTGGGACGAAAGCTTGTGTTGATTCAACACAAGCTCGTCAGAGCGGCTGGCAGGCCGGGCAGAACCACGTGCCCCGGCCGCCGACCCTCGTCTTGACGAACGTCGTGCCACAGCGGTCGCACGGCTCGTCCGTGCGGCCGTAGGCCCTGAACTCGTTCTGCATCGAGCCCGAGGAGCCGTCGGGGAGCCGGTAGTCGGAGAGGGTCGAGCCCTGCCGCGCGATCCCGAGCTCGAGTGCCTTCCGGATCGCGCCGTGCAGGCGCTTGATCTCTCCGGCCTCGAGCGTCCCCGCCTCCCGCAGAGGGCTCAGCTTCGCGTACCAGAGCGCTTCGTCCACGTAGATGTTCCCGAGCCCGGCGAGCGTGCGCTGGTCGAGCAGGGCGGCCTTCAGCGGGGCGCGGCGGCCGGCGAGCCGCTCCTTCAGATTCCCGGTCGTGAACCGCTCCAGTAGCGGCTCCTCCCCCAGCCGCTCGGCGAGGTACGGCTCGACCTCGTCGGGCTCGAGGAGGAGCCACGTCCCAAAGCGCCGCACGTCCTTGTAGGCGACCTCCGAGCCGTCGTCGAGGGTCAGGAGTGCCCGCCGGTGCGGGTCGCCGTCGAGCGCGTCGGCGCGGAGCGAGCCGGTCATCCGGAGGTGGATCAGGAGCGCACGGCCCGAGTCGAAGCGGAGGATCAGGTACTTGCCGCGCCGGTCGACCTCCTTGACGCGCTCCCCGCGCAGCTCCGCGGCGACCTCCTCTGGGTCGTAGGGCCGAGTCAGGCGCGCGTCGTGGATCTCCACGCCGTGAAGCCGCCGCCCCTCGAGCGCCGGAGCGACCCGCCGCCGGACGGTCTCGACCTCGGGTAACTCAGGCAACGACGTCCAGGAGGATCGGATGCTCGCGCGGCACCTCGTCCCCGAACGTGTATGCCGCGAGCACCTCGGCGGCCCCGGCCTCCGCGCTCGCCTCGTCGCGGGCGTGCACCTCGGCGAGCACGTCGCCCTCCGCCACCGCCTCGCCGCGCTTGACGCGGCAGAGGACTCCTACTGCGTGGTCGATCGCGTCGCCCTTCGCCTGCCGCCCCGCGCCGAGGTGGACCGCCGCCATCCCGACGTCGATCGCCCCGAGCCTCGTGACCGTGCCGGCGCGGGGAGCCACGACCTCCCGGACGACGGGGGCGTGCGGAAGCGCGCCGGGATCGGGATCGCCGCCCTGAGCGCGGATCCACCGCTCGTAAAGGGTGAGCGCGGAGCCGTCCGCGACGGCCGCCTCCGCCCTGCGCCGCCCCTCCTCCACGTCGATTCCGAGGTCGGAGAGGGCGAGCAGGCGGGCGCACGCGTCGAGCACGAGCTCGGTGAAGTCGGGCGGCCCTTCCCCGCGCACGGTGTCGCGGGCCTCGGCGATCTCGAGCGCGTTCCCGACCGCGGCGCCGAGCGGCTGCTCCATGTCGGTGAGCAGGCAGACGACTTCCTTACCGGCCTCCTGCCCCAAGTCGAGCATGGCCCGCGCGAGCACGCGCGCGTCGTCGAGCGTCTTCATGAACGCGCCGTCGCCGACCTTGACGTCGAGGACGATCGCGTCCGCGCCGCCCGCGAGTTTCTTGGACATGATCGAGGAGGCGATCAGCGGGACGATGTCGACGGTCGCGGTCACGTCGCGGAGGCCGTAGAGCTGCTTGTCGGCTGGGACGAGGTCGTCGGTCTGGCCGATGATCGCCAGCCCGATCTCCTTCACCTGCGCCACGAACGCGTCCACGGAGAGGTCGACCGAGAAGCCGGGGATCGACTCCAGTTTGTCGAGCGTGCCGCCCGTGTGGCCGAGACCGCGGCCGCTCATCTTCCCAACGGGGACGCCGCAGGCGGCGACGATCGGGCCGACGGCGATCGTGGTCTTGTCCCCCACCCCGCCGGTCGAGTGCTTGTCCACGACCTTGCGCCCGAGCGCGGCGCCCATTTCGATCGTGCGGCCGCTCCGGATCATCGCGTCGGTGAGCGCAGATGTCTCCGCGGCGGTCATCCCGCGGAAGTAGACGGCCATGCAGAACGCGGCGAGCTGGTAGTCCGGGATCTCGCCCTTCGCATACCCGAGGATCAGCTCGGCGATCTCGCCGCCCGGCAGCTCCTCGCCGTTCCGCTTCCGCTCGATCAGCTCAGCGGGCCGGATCATCGCGCGACCGGCGCGCGAGACGCCTGGATCCAATGCGTGGGCACGTCGCCGATCATGCCGGAAGCGCCACGCTGTGCGACGATCGGCCGACACCCCTCGAACACAACGGGAGGCTCCATGACGGACGCCCCACACGCATATATCTGCCCGCCCGGCGAAGCTGAGCTCCGCTGGATGGGCGACACGTCGACGCAGTTCCTGGCCACCGGATCGCAGACCGGCGGCGAGTTCTGCCTCGTGGACGAGCGCGCGAACTGCGGGATGAGCGTGCCCTTGCACCGGCACGCCGACGATGTGGAGTCGTTCTACGTGCTCGAGGGCGAGCTGCGCCTCTTCGTCGGAGACGAGCCCGGCGTGCTCTCGCCCGCGGGTTCCTTCGCCCACGTGCCGGCCGGGAGCGTGCACGGGTTCCGCGTCGAGTCCGAGACGGCGAGATACCTGATCCTCACGACACCGCGGCACGGAGAGTTCTACCGCGCGATCACCGTGCCGTCGCGGGACGGCGGCCTGCCGCCGCTCGAGCCTGTCGAGGGCTCGCCGGGTTTGGGCGCCGAGTACGGGATCGAGTTCGTGGGTCCGCTGCCCGACGAGCAGGAGGACTCTGACTAGGGCGACAGGATCGGCGTGCCGGGGATCCCGCGGCCGGGCGCCTTGCCGCCGAGCCAGGCGTTCACGGTCGCACCGACGTCGCCGAACTCGCCCTCGTGCACCGCGCCCCGCGCGTTCCGGCCGGCCGCGTAGGCGAGCAGGAGCGCGTGCTCGCGTGAGTGGTCGGTGGACGGCGTCGTCGGGTCGCAGCCGTGGTCCGAGGTGATGATCAGCAGATCGCCCGGCCGCAGCGCCTCGAGGATGTCCTCCAGCCGGCGGTCGAAGTCCTGGAGGCAGCGATGGAAGTTGACCGGGTCGTTCCGGTGGCCCCAGAGCATGTCCGTCTCGACGAGGTTGGTGAAGATGAAGGCGTCGTCGAGCGTCTGGAGCAGTTCCACCGTCTTGTTGATCCCGTCCACGTTCGACTTCGTCGGGTTCGACTCGTCGATGTCACAGCCGGCGAAGATGTCGCCGATCTTGCCGACCCCGTGCACGGTCTTCCCGGCATCGCGGATCAGCGAAAGGTAGTTGGGGCGCTTCGGCTCGAGTGAGAAGTCGTGGCGGTTCGACGTCCGCTCGTAGCTCCCGGGCGACCCGGTGAACGGCCGCGCGATCACGCGCCCGACGGCGTGCTTCCCGGTCAGGATCTCGCGGGCGACGCGGCAGCCCTCGTACAGCTCCTCGAGCGGGATCGTCTCCTCGTGCGCTGCAATCTGGAAGACCGAGTCGGCGGAGGTGTAGACGATCCACTTGCCCGTCTTCTGGTGCTCCTCGCCGAGCTCATCGATGATGTCCGTCCCCGACGCCGGCTTGTTCCCCAGGACGCCGCGTGCGGTCCGGTTCATGAACGGGTCGATCACGTCGTGCGGGAAGCCGTGGGGATAGGTCGGCATCGCGGTCGGCGTAACGACCCCCATCAGCTCCCAGTGGCCCGTCGTCGTGTCCTTGCCCTTCGAGTGCGCGACGAGTCGGCCGGCGACGGCGGGGGCGCCGGGCTGCGGGGGGCAGCCCTCGAGCGGGAGCGCGTTGCCCAGCCCGAGCGCCTCGAGCGCGGGCAGGTCGAGGCCTCCGACGGCGCTGGCGACGTTGCCGATCGTGTTCGACCCCTCGTCTCCGTACTGGGCCGCGTCCGGCAATTCCCCTGCACCGACGGCGTCGAGCACGATCACGCACGCACGCGGCATGCCGGTAGTCTACGACGCATGGACACCGTCCTCGGACTCATCCTCCTCGTCGTCTACATGACGGCGATCGTGAGCATCGCCGCAGGGATCACGTGGCTCGTGGTCAAGCTCAGCCCGTCCAAGAGCGCGAAGACGGCGAAGACAGCCGCCGCGCCTCCCGCCGCCTAGCTAGACGGCGAGCGGTGAGTACTCGAGGTCGTGCGCCTGCGCAACGGCCTCGTAGGTGATTCGGCCCTCGACGACGTTGACGCCGCGAGCAAGCGCCCGGTCGCGCGCGATCGCCTCGTCCAGACCGTGCTGGGCGATCGCCTCGACGTAGGGGAGCGTCACGTTCGTGAGCGCCATCGTCGAGGTGATCGGGACGGCGCCGGGCATGTTCGCGACGCAGTAGTGGGTGACCCCGTCGACCTCGTAGATCGGGTCGTCATGGGTGGTCGCGTGCGAGGTCTCGGCGCAGCCCCCCTGGTCGATCGCGACGTCGCAGAAGACGCTCCCCTGCTTCATCCCCTTGACCATCTCCCGGGTGAGGAGCTTCGGGGCGAGCGCACCGGGGATCAGGACGGCGCCGATCACGACGTCCGCCTCCTGGACCGACTCCTCGATCTGGAGGCTCGAGGACATGACGAGGCTGACCCGGCCGTGCATCGTCTCCTCGAGGTGGCGCATCCGATCGACGGAGCGTTCGAGGATCGTCACCTGGGCGCCTAGGCCGAGCGCGATCACGGCGGCGTTGTAGCCGACGATCCCGCCTCCGATCACGACGACCTTGCCGGGCTGGACGCCGGGGACGCCGCCGAGCAGGAGGCCGCGGCCGCCCTTCGGCTTCTCGAGGTAGTGGGCGCCGGCCTGGGCGGCCAGCCGGCCTGCCACCTCGCTCATCGGCGCCAGGAGCGGCAGCCGGCGGTCGTCGGTCTCCACGGTCTCGTAGGCGACGGCGGTGATCCCGCTGTCCACGAGCGCGCGGGTGAGCGGCCCGTCGGCGGCGATGTGCAGGTAGGTGAAGAGGACGAGACCCTCGCGGAGGCGCGGGTACTCGGAGGCGATCGGCTCCTTGACCTTGAGCAGGAGCTCGGACTGCGCCCAGACCTCCTCGACGCTCACGATCCGGGCGCCGGTCGCCTCGTAGGCCTCGTCCGGGAAGGAGCTGCCGAGGCCGGCCCCGGCCTCGACGACGACCTCGTGGCCGCGTTGGGCCAGCTCGCGCGCCCCGGCGGGGGTCAGCGCGACGCGGTACTCCTGGGGCTTGATCTCCTTGGCGACTCCGATGCGCATGGCGGCGCAACGATACAGCCCGACTCAGCGGCCGCGGAGGTAGAGCAGGAGGCCGGCGAGGTACGCGCGACCTCCTTCACGCCGCGAGTCGTTCCACGAGTGCCCGTTCCTCACTCCCGAACCAGGGCGGCTCGCCGGCGGCGGCGTTCTCGGCCGTCCGCGCCGGCTTCGAGGTGGCCGGAATCACGAGATCCACCCGTGGATCGGAGAGCGCCCACTTGAGCAGCGCTTGTGCCCACGTCTCGACGCCGAAGGGCGCCAGCGGCGCCAGCTCGGCGGCAGCCGGCGCCCGGCGGAGCAAGGCGCCCTCGCCGAAGGGGCGCATCACGATCACCGCGATCCCGAGCTCGGCCGCGAGCGGCAGGATCCGGGCCTCGCACTCCCGCTCGCCGGGATTGAGCGGCACCTGCACCGTCTCGAAGCGCCGGGTCCGCAGGGCCACCTCCAGTTCCTCGAAGGCGCTCACCGCGTAGTGCGTGACCCCAAGCTTCCCGATCCGGCCGGCGGCGCGCTCCTCCTCCAGCCACGGCAGGTGCTCGCGCCAGGCGACGAGGTTGTGCACCTGCTCGACGTCGACGCGCCCGTACCAGCGGAGCTGAGCGGCGTACTGCTCGCGCGCCTCCTCGGGCGAGGCAGTCCAGATCTTCGTGAGCACGTCGGCGTCCGCACGGCGGCCCTCGAGCGCCGCGGCGAGCGAGGCCTCCGCTCCTCGGTACATCGGCGAGGAGTCGATGCTGCGGCTGCCCCCGTCGAGCGCGGCAGCGACGACCTCGCGGGCGACGCCGTCGTCGCCGCCGAAGGTGTTCCACGTCCCCAGCCCGACGACCGGCCCCAGCCGGCGCTCCTCCATCACCCGAGCAGCTTCCGGGCCGTGACACCGGCGGCATAGGCGCTGCGGAAGAACGCCGGATCCTCGGCGGGGCCCCGGCCCATATGACTGAGGGGAAGACCTGCGCACGCCTCCTCCCAGCCGGCACCGTCGCCGTCGGCGGGGACAATGAGCGGGACGCGAACGTGCTCGCGCACTGCCTCTGCGTGGTGGGACGTCCCCCGGTGCCGGTCACGCGGGTCGGCGTCCGAGCGGCGGACGGCGAGAACCGGCACCCCGTGCAGCGCCGCGACCGTGTTCGCCGCGTCCGCGAGCGCCAAGGCCCCGTGCCCGAGCTTCGAGCCGGTGCCCACGATCCCCGGCCCGACCCCGCAGACGATCGCGTCGTACCGCTCCGCCGCCGCCCAGGCGAACGCGGCCGCCGACGTGACGCAGTCGACGTCGCCGTCGAGGCACGGAGCGACGGCGATCGCGACGCCGAGCAGCCCACGCGCCTTCAAGAGCACGACCGTGTCGGAGAGCGAGACCGGCAAGGCGCCGCCGGCAACCTGGACGTACGCAACGCGCCTGCCTCCCAGCGCGGCGCAGACGGGCGCGAGCTGGCTGTGCACGGTGCACAGAACTACGGGTAGGCGATCGAGGGTGGCTTCGAGCTCGCCGTCCTCCTCCCCGCGCCGCAGCGCGACCTGCCCCGGTGTGTAGGGCAGCGCCATCACGTGGGCGCCCTCCTCGGCCGGCAGCCCCAGCCCGCGGGTCAGGTTCGCGTAGAGGACGTCGAAGCCGCCGCTGCCGAGCTCGAGCAGACGCGCCTGCTCGTTGACGAGGACCTCGTCTCCCACCTCGACCGGGCCGGTGAGCCGCGGATAGGAGACGCAGGCGATCCCGTCCACTTCCAGCCGGACGAGCCGCTCCCGCGACTCGAGGACGGCCGTGACCGTCCCGCGTCTAAGCCCGAGCGGCATCGACGAGTGCGAGCGAGACGTCCACCATCGTCTCGAGGTCCGCGGCGGCGATGTGCTCGTCGGGCGTGTGGATCTCGGCCATCCCGTTCGAGAGCGTCACGCAGGGGATCCCGCGGCCGACGAACACGTTCCCGTCCGTGCCGCCGCCGCTCAGCGCCGTCCGCACCTCGTAGCCGCAGCGGGTCAGCGCGGTCTCGGCGAGCTGGACGACCCGGTCGTCGCGGCCGTGCCGGTAGCCCGAGAACGACTCGTTGATCTCGACCTCGAGCGTGCAGTCCTCGAGGCTGGCGGCAAAGGCGAACGTCTCCTGCATCTCCTGGACGAGCTCGATCAGGGTCGCCTCGTCGTGCGAGCGCGCCTCCGCCTGGAAGGTGCACCACTCCGGGATGATGTTGCGGGCGCTGCCGCCCTCGATCAGGCCGACGTTCGCGGTCGTGACCGGGTCGATCCGGCCGAGGCGCAGGTCGGCGATCGCCCGCGATGCGGCAGCGATAGCGGAACGGCCGTCCTCGGGCGCGATCCCGGAGTGGGCGGAGCGGCCGTGGAAGCGCACCTGCATCGTCCGCGACCAGGGCGCCCCGAGCACGATCTCGCCGATCGGCCCCGCCTGGTCGTAGACGAAGCCGAGCTCGGCCTCGAGCCGCGTGTGGTCGAACGCGCCCGCGCCGACGAGCCCGACCTCCTCCTTCGGGGTGAGGACGAGCTCGACCCCCGCGTGCGGGCGGCCTTCGGCGACGATCCGCCGGACCGCCTCGACCATCGCGACGACCGCGGCCTTGTTGTCGGCGCCGAGGATCGTGCCGGCGGCGTTCCGGACGATCCCGTCCTCGCCGACCACAGGCTCGATCGCGGCTTGCGGGGGGACCGTGTCGAGATGGGCGCAGAAGAAGATCGGCGTGCCGCCCTCGCTTCGGCCGGGGAGCCGGCAGTGGAGGTTGCCGATCTCGGAGTCGATCCGCGAGCCGGCGTCGTCCTCCTCGACCTCGAGCCCGTACCCGTGCAGCTCCGCGAGGACCCGGTCGGCGACGGCCCGCTCCTTCCCCGGCGGGCTGGGCAGCGCGGCGAGCTCCAGGAAGAGCGAGAGGGCGTCGGCCACGCGGGCTCTAGCCGGCCGCGCGCAGCTCGACGACGGCGCCGCGAGAGCGCGCGCGGTCGAGCGCGGCCCCGACGAACTCCCGGAAGAGCGGCGAGGGGCGTGTCGGGCGCGACTTGAACTCGGGGTGGAACTGGCTCGCGACGAACCACGGATGGTCGGGCAGCTCGACGATCTCGACGAGCCTCCCGTCCTGGAACGTGCCCGAGACGACGAGCCCGTGCTCGATCAGCTTCTGCCGGTAGGTGTTGTTGACCTCGTAGCGGTGGCGATGGCGCTCGTGGATCACGGCCTCGCCGTAGGCCTCCCGGGTCCGGGTGCCCTCCGCCAGCTCCACCGCCTGCGCGCCCAGGCGCATGGTGCCGCCGAGATCCTCGATCTCCTTCTGCTCCGGCAGGAGATCGATTACCGGATACGGCGTCTCCGGATCCATCTCGGTCGAGTTGGCGCCCTCCAGCCCAGCAACGTGGCGAGCGAACTCCGAGACCGCGACGTGCATCCCGAGGCAGATCCCGAGGTAGGGGATCCCGCGCTCGCGCGCGACCCGACAGGCGAGGATCTTGCCCTCCCAGCCGCGCGAGCCGAATCCTCCCGGGACGAGGACGCCGTCGACGCCGTCGAGCAGCGCCGCCGTCTCCTCGTAGGACATGTTCTCCGCGTCCACCCATTGGACGCGCACGTCGCAGCCCTCGTGCAGGCCGGCGTGCTTGAGCGCCTCGTGCACGGACAGGTACGCGTCGTGCAGCTTCACGTACTTGCCGACGAGCGCGATCGTCACCTCCTCGCGCGGCTCGGCGATCCGGTCCATCAGGTCCTGCCACTCGCCGAGCTCCGTCGGGCCCGTGATGATCCCGAGCTTGTCGCAGACGAGCGTGTCGAGGCCCTCCGCTTGGAGCACGGCCGGCACGAGGTAGACGTCACTGACGTCGGGCGAGGCGATCACCGACTCGATGTCCACGTCGGCGAAGAGCGCGATCTTGTCCTTGATCCCCTGGTCGAGCTCCTCGTGCGAGCGACAGACGATCACGTCGGGGTGGATGCCGATACGGCGGAGCTCGTTGACGGAGTGCTGGGTCGGCTTCGTCTTCAGCTCGCCGGCGGCCTCGATGTAGGGGACGAGCGTGCAATGGAGGTAGAGGACGTTCTCCGGCCCGACCTCGCGCCGGAACTGACGGATCGCCTCGAGGAAGGGGAGCGACTCGATGTCGCCGACGGTGCCGCCGATCTCGCTGATCACGACGTCGACCGGAGTCGCCTTGGCGGCGCGCTTGATCCGGGACTTGATCTCGTTCGTGATGTGCGGGATTACCTGAACGGTCGCGCCGAGGAACTCACCCTTGCGCTCCTTCCGGAGCACGGCCTCCCAGATCGAACCGGCGCTGTGGCTCGCGTTCCGGGACATGTTCTCGTCCACGAAGCGCTCGTAGTGGCCGATGTCGAGGTCCGTCTCGGCCCCGTCCTCGGTCACGAAGACCTCGCCGTGCTGGAACGGGCTCATCGTCCCGGGGTCGACGTTCAGGTACGGGTCGAACTTCTGCGCCTGCACCTTCAGGCCGCGGGCTTTCAGGAGCCGCCCGAGCGAGGCGGCGACGATCCCCTTCCCGAGCGCCGAGACGACCCCGCCCGTGACGAACACGTACTTGGTCGCCCGCTCTTCGCTCATACGGGTTGCCTGCCCAGGCAGTCGAGCTCCCGAACCACCGGCGTCGACTCGATCAGGCTGCCGAGCGAGCGTCGCTCTCCGAGGAGGGTGAGGCCCGCAAGCGCCACGATCGCGCTCCAACGTTGCCTCCGTGTCAACTGCTCCACGGAGTCGAAACCTAGCATGGCGCCGAGCGCGTTCGAGCCGGAGTCTCCGAGCATCGCCATCTCCCGCAGATCGTAAGGAGCCAGCAGGACGGCGGTGAGGCGGCCCCGCGACCATCCGCCCCGAAGCGCGAGCGACCCGACCGCATACGCCTTGAGCGCCCGCCCGGGCCTCGTGTCGAGCTGGTTGAGGGCGTTCGCCGCGAGCCCGACGAGGAGCGCGCCGGAGAGCGAGCGCGTGCGCAGGAGGGCGTAGGCGGGGATCCCGACGAGCTTGAGCACGCCGGTCGTCGAGCCCGAGCGGAGGTGGGCCTTGAAACCCCGCTCCTCCCCGCTCCAGAGGTCGTCGGCGACGCCGAGCAGCGCCACGGGGAGCACATGGGGCTCGGCGAGCCCGAGGACCCAGCCGACGAGCGGGAGCCGCAGCCCGCGATGGTTGCGCGCCTCGGGGCCGAACGCGAGCACGAGGTCGCGGAGCTGGCGGCCCCGGTGGACGAAGCCGGCGAGGTCGCGGACGGTGGCTCGGTGCTCGAGGTCGAGCTCGACTTCGTGCAGCTCGAGCCCGGCGCGCAGCGCGTCCGCGGTCATCCGCGTCTCGACACCGAAGCCGGCGGCGAGGGGGAAGCAGGCGGCGCGGGCCTCCACCGAGAGCGCGCGCTGGCCGGAGAGCGGCTCGCGCGGCTCACCGCCCGAGGTGAGCGCGATCAGCCTGCGCGCGACCCCCTTCGCCAGACCGAGGCCACCGCCCTGCTTGCGGGCGAAGGCGGCGACGACGAGATCCCCTTCGGCCTCGACGAGCGGGCGGAGATCGCCGCGGAGGTCGGCGTCGCAGAGCAGGAGCGGCCCCGGCGCGGCCTCCCGCTCGGCGAGCGTCAGCGCCTGGCCCTTGCCGCGGTGCGGGAGGCGGAGCGCCCGTGCCCCGGCGCTCGCCGCCACGTGGGCGGTCGAGTCCCGGGAACCGTCGTCGGCGACGATCACCTGGGCCCCGGGGAAGCTCTGGCGCAGCTCCCGGACGGTCGTGCCGATCCGCGCCTCCTCGTCGCGGGCGGCGATCAGGATCGTCAGGGGCGGGTCAGCCACCGGAGGCGACGGCGGGCAGCGGCTCGATCGGCGGCAGGATCCCCGAGTCGGCGGTGTCCCGGATCCCGTAGTCGCCGGGGTCTGCCCCGCCGAGAAGCAGGGCGAGCGCGAGCCGCCCCAGCGGCGTGTCCACCCCGTCCACGCTCGAGAGCCGGTGCTTCTGGAAGACCGGGATCGCGCTCTGCTGGACGCGCGAGAGCTCGACGCCCACGGCCGGCGAGCCGGTCCCGGCGAGACCCGCGTACAGCCCCGCGAGGAAGCGCGCCGTGTCGCCCTGCTGGGGCTCGACCGTCCTGATCACGACGACGCCGTCCGCCGCGGCGCTCGAGACCCCGGCGCGCTCCTCCACGACGTCGTCCGAGAGCGCGTCCCAGAGCGGCGACTCTTGGCCTGCGACGAGCTCACGGCCGAGGTCGCGGCCCACGTTGTCGAGCTGCTCCAGCCCCACGTAGCCGCCGAAGTCCGCGTCCGACCCGAGCGCCTGCTCGATCCGGTCGACGTCGAGGGGCACGGTGATCGCGCGCATCCGGACGATCGTCCCGCCCGCGTCGGCGATCGCCCGCCGGACGCCGTCGTAGGTCGGGTCGAGCGAGCCGACCACCAGGACGGCGATCCGCTTCCCGGTCAGACGGCCCTCGACGAGCGCCGGGTACGCGGAGACGACGAAGTCCTGCGCCGCGGCCTGGCGCCGCTCGAGCTCGTCCGCCCGGTCGCGCGCGGCCGTGGCCTGGCGCTCCAGGTCTGCGATCCGGCGGTTGTAGCCGCCCCGCTCTGCGTCGTCGATGTAGCCGCGGCCGGAGATCCCGACGCCGGCGAGGATCCCGATCACGAAGGCGAGGATCACCGCGACGAGCGAGAAGGCGTGGTAGCGGAAGTCGAGCACCCGGGAAGTGTCGCAGTCAGCGGCCGAGCAGCGACTCGGCCAGACCGGTGACGACGCTGCGGAGCGCGGGCGAGGCCGCGATCGCGACGACGATCCCCGCGAGGCCTGCGGCCGTCAGCGCGACGAGCGGCCAGACCCCCACCCGCCGGCTGACGAGCTGAGAGACGCCTTTCGCGTCCACGAGGATCTCCCCCACCTTCAGCCGCGTCACGAACGTGGAGGACATCCCCGCCCGATTCCGCTCCAGGAACTCGACGAGGTTGAGGTGCGTGCCGACCGCCACGATCAGCTCCGCGCCCCGCTCCTGCGCGAGGAGGAGCGCGACGTCCTCGGAGATCCCCGGGGCGGAGACGGTCGAGAAAGGGACGCCGAGCGCGCGCAGCCGCTCCTCGCCGGGGGCGTGCCCCTCTCGGTAGGCGTGGACGAGGATGTCCGCGCCCGAGCGAAGCGCCTCGTCCGAGACCGAGTCCATGTCACCGACGATCACGTCCGGCTGCCAGCCCTCCTCACGGAGCGCCTCGGCGCCGCCGTCGATCGCGACGAGGACGGGCTTGAAGTCGCGCACGTACGGCCGCACCATCCTCAGGTCGCGCTTGTGCCCCGGGCCGCGCGCGACGACGAGCGCGTGTCGGCCACGAAAGCTCGTGCGGAGCTGCGGGAACTCGATCCCTGCGCTCAGGACTTCCCCCTCCTCGCGCAGGTAGCGCATCGTGTTGTCCGCGAACTCGCGCAGCGCCTCGGTCACCCGCCCCTGCTGCTCCGCGAGCGCGGCCACGAGCTCACGCTCCTCGAGCGCGTGCCCCGTGACGAGGCAGTCGCCGCGGCGGAAGACACTCGCGCCGCGGATCGTGATCCGGTCTCCGTCCGAGAGGCTTTCGAAGAGGTCGGAGCCGGGGGCGTCGATCAGCCGCACGCCGCCGCGGACGAGCTGGAGCGGCCCCGGATTGGGGAAGCGGCCGCTCTGCGACTTGGCCACGTTGACGACCACGCGGACCCCCGACTCGACGAGCTCCTCGGCCGAGACGCGATCGAGGTCGGTGTGGTCGATGATCGCGATGTCCTCGGGCTCCAGGCGCGGCGTCAGCTCCTTCGTCCGCCGCCCGAGCCTGGCGGTGCCGCTGTGCTCGACGCGGCTCATCCGCCGCTCATTGCAGGGCGGAGAGGAACTCGCGGCCGCCGAGCATCCGCTCGAGCTCGTCGCGGCGCTGCGCGTCGTCCAGCGTCTCGATCCGCGTGTGCGTGGGGTCGCCCGCCACCTTCTCGACCCGGAAGTGCCTGTCGGCGACGCTGGCGATCTGCGGCAGGTGGGTGATCGTGATCACCTGGGCTCGGCGGGCGAGGCGCTGCAGCGTCTCGGCGACGGCGTGCGCGGTGGTGCCGCCGATCCCGGCGTCGATCTCGTCGAAGACCAGCGTCTCGCCGCCCGCGACGGCGGCGATCGCGAGCGCGACCCGGGAGAGCTCGCCCCCGGAGGCGGTCTCGGCCACGGGCCCGAATGCGAGGCCGGCATTCGGGCGGATCAGGAAGACGGCCTCGTCGCGGCCGGTGCCGCCGAGGTCGCGCTCCCGCAGCTCGAGGTGGAACTCGCCCTCGCCCATTCCGACGCCGCGGAGCTCCTCTGCGACGGCGGCAGCGAATCCCTCCGAGGCGGCGGTGCGAGCATCGCGCAGCTCCCCGGCGAGCCTCTCGGCCTCGGCCTCGGCCCGCGCGAGCGCGTCCGCGGCCGCTGCCGCCGGGTCGAGACCGCCTGCGAGCGCGTCGAGCTCGGCCCGGGCCGCCTCGGCGCGCTCGAGCAGCTCCCCGTAGGTCTGGGCGCGGAAGCGGCGCTTCGCGTCGGCGATCCGCTCCAGCTCCTCCTCCACCTGCTCGACCCGGCCGGGGTCGGCCTCCAGCGAGGCGAGGAAGCCGTGCAGGTCGGAGCCGAGCTCGTGCAGGCGGAGCGAGACGTCGCGCAGCTCCTGGGCTGCGCGCTCGAGCTCGGGGGCGAGCCGCTCGAGCGGGGCCAGCGCACGTTCGGCGGCTCCGGTGAGCGCCGCGGCGCCGTCCCCTTCCTCGGGCGCGACCGCCTCGGCCGCTCGGGCGGCGCCCTCGGCGAGCTCGGTGACGTGGCGGAGCCGCTCCCGCTCGGCGCGCAGGTCGTCCTCGGCGCCGGGCTCGAGGCCCTTCGCTGCCTCGACGAGCGCCGCCAACTCCGTGAGCCGAGCCTCCTCGGCGGCCGCGTCCCGGGTCAGCTCGTCGTGGCGCTTGCGGGCGGCGCCGAGCTCGCGCCAGGCGGCCCGGAGCGCGCGCCGGCGGTGGCTCTGCTCCTCGCCCACGAAGACGTCGAGGACGTCCAGCTGGTACGACGGCCGGGCGAGGCGGCGCTGCTCGAACTGGCCCGACATCGCAAGCAGGCGCTCGGCCGCTGCTGCGAGGTCATCCCGCGCGACCGCCCGGCCCCAGGCGTAGGCCCGAGTGCGCCCGTCGGCGAAGACGCGGCGCGCGAGCACGAGGCCCGGCTCGTCCTCGGGCGCGAGCTCGGCGAGCGCGGCGAGCTCGTCGTCGTCGAGGAAGCCCTCGGGGAGATCGAACTCGGCCTCGACGTACGCCTCCTGGCCGCCGGCGCCGACGAAGCCCGCGTCCCCCTTGGCGCCGAGGAGCAGCCCCAGCGCCTGCGCCAGGATCGTCTTCCCCGCTCCCGTCTCGCCGGTGATCGCGTTCAGCCCCGTCGCGGGGAGCAGCTCCGCCCCGCGGATCAGGACGAGGTTCTCGATGCGGAGGCTACGAAGCAAAGGTCCTGCTGTAGCGGCTGAAGAAGGTGACCTCGGGCAGCGTGGCGAGCAGTGAGCGCGACTCGCCGATTCGGGCGACGACGCGGCCGCCGGGCGCGAGCTCGCCGACCCGGTGGCCGTCCACGAGCACCGCCGCGTCGATGTCCGCCGTCCGGTTCCAGACGAGCACGTCCCGGCCGCGCGGGACGACGAGAGGCCTGGCGTTCAGGGAGTGGGGCGCGACGAACGTCACCGCCATCGCGTCGAGCCCCCACACGAGCACGGGGCCGCCGTTCGAGAAGTTGTAGCCCGTCGAGCCGGAGGGAGTCGCACAGACGAGCCCGTCGCAGCCGATCCGGCCGAGCGGCTCGTCCCCGATCGCCCACTCGAGCTGGATCATCCGCCCGACGTCCGCGCTCGTGATCACGAGGTCGTTGACAGCGACGAGCCGGTCGCCGCTGACCTCGACGTCCAGCGTCGGCAACTCGACGACGGCGTAGTCGCCCGAGAAGACGCGGCCGAGGCCCGCCTCCAGGTCGGTGCGCGGGATCGTGGAGAGGAAGCCGACGCGGCCGAAGTTGACGCCCAGCACCGGGACGCCCGTGGAGAGGAAGCGAGTCAGTGTGCGCAGCATCGTCCCGTCGCCGCCGAGGACGACGGCGAGGTCGGCCTCCTCCGCGCGCCCGTCGGCCTGCGGGACCTCGTGCTTCGCAGCCTCGGTCTCGTCCAGGAGGAGCTCGACGCCGTGGTCGCGGGCGACGCTGGCGAGGCGCGCGAGCGCCGGGCCGATCGTCTCGGCCTTCCCGTGAGTGACGACGACGGCGGTCTTGACCGCGCGGGGCTCGGGCGGGCTAGCCGGCAACGGCGGCCTCGATCCGGTCGTCGATGTCATCCAGCGGCTCGGCCTCCTCGCGGTGGATCAGGTGCACGATGAACTCGCGGTTCCCCTTGGGCCCCGGTAGCCCGGAGTCTACGACGCCGACCGCCAGGCCCTCCCAGGCGTGCGCGGCCGCGGTGACGTCCCGGAGGACGCGCCGGTGCACATCCGGGTCGCGCACGACGCCTCCGCTCGGCACGTCCGCCTTCCCCGCCTCGAATTGGGGCTTCACGAGCACGAGCGCGTCCCAGCCCGGCTCGAGCAGGCGCAGCACGGGCGGGACGGCGATCCGGACGCTGATGAAGGAAACGTCGCAGACGAGCAGATCGGCCGGGAACGGGAGCTCGGTGAGCGCGCGGGCGTTCGTCCGCTCGAGGACGGTCACGCGCGGGTCGTTCCGGAGCTTCGGATGCAGCTGGCCGTAGCCGACGTCGATCGCGGCGACGCGGGCTGCCCCGTTCTGGAGCAGGCAGTCCGTGAAGCCGCCCGTGGAGGCGCCGACATCGACCGCGGAGCGTGTCGCCACCTGGACGTCGAGGAGCTCCAGCGCGTTCGCAAGCTTCTCGCCGCCGCGGGAGACGAAGCGCGGCAGGCGCTCGACCTCCAGCTCGGCGGCCTCGTCCACCTGGTGCCCGGGCTTGTCGTGGCCTCGCACGAGCCCGGCGAGCACGAGCGCCTGCGCCTGGGCGCGGCTCTCCGCGAGCCCTCGCTCGACGAGCAGGACGTCCAGGCGCTTCTTCATCGGGAGAGCGTAGACGCCGCACCTGTTACACCATGGTCATGGAACTGCGAGGAGAGCGCGTCGTCCTCCGCCCGCTCGAGGACGCCGACGTGGCGCGGATCGTCGAGATCGGCGCGGAGCCCTCGGTCAAGCGGTGGTGGAGCGACGTCACGACGGAGGACACCCGGGCGAAGATCGAGGGGCGGGACGAGGCGACGCCGTTCGCGATCGTCGCCGACGGAGAGCTCGCGGGGCTGATCGAGTACCACGAGGAGACCGAGCCGGAGTTCCGGAGCGCGGGGATAGACCTCTTCCTCGCCGAGGCGTTCCAGGGCCGGGGACTCGGGGTCGACGCGATCCGCACTCTTGCCCGCCACCTGATCGACGACCGGGGTCATCACGTGCTCACGATCGACCCGGCGGCCGACAACGAAGCCGCGATCCGCTGCTACGAGAAGGTCGGCTTCAGGCGGGTCGGGATCATGCGCGAGTACTGGACCGACCCGGACGGGGTTCGCCATGGCGGCCTCCTGCTCGACCTGCTGGCGCGCGAGCTGCGCTAGACGGTGCGGGCGGCGAGGCCCGCGACGATCTCCGCGAGCACGGCCGTGTCCGCCGGGACCGCGTCGAGCCGCGACTGGGCCCGCACGGCGGCCTCGTCCGCGAGCACGCGGGCGCCCTCGGTGCCGTGGTCGAGCACGTAGCCGTCGCCGTCGAGCACGTCGTCCACGATCTGGAAGAGGAGCCCGAGCTCGTCCCCGAAGGCTCGCCAGGGCGCCTGCTCCGCCTCGGAGAGGCCCGCGACTGCGAGCGCAAGCCCGACGCTCGCGGAGAAGAGCGCACCCGTCTTCAGGCGGTGCAGGGCGGCGAGATCGCTCGTGTCGCCCGAGATGTCGAGGTACTGGCCGGCGATCATCGCCAGGGTCGCCTCCGTCAGCTCCCGCCCGGGGGCCGGTGTCGGGTACGAGAGGACGAGCCGGAACGCCTCCGCGAGCAGGGCGTCGCCGGCGAGCAGCGCCACCCCCTCGCCGAAGGCGACGTGGGCACTCGGCCGTCCGCGCCGCTCGTCGTCGTCGTCGAGCGCGGGCAGGTCGTCGTGGACGAGCGAGAAGGTGTGGACGAGCTCGAGCGCGGCGGCCGCCGGGAGCGCCTGCTCCGGCTCGATCCCGATCGCCTCCGCGACCGCGAGGCAGAGCACGGGCCGGATCCGCTTCCCGCCGCCTTCGAGCGGATAGCGGACGGCCTCCTCGAGCCTTCCGAGCTCGGCGGTGAAGTCGAGTGCGCCGAGGTGCTCCTCGACGAGGCCGCGCAGCTCGGCGGGCGAACGGGCCATCACGCAGACGGGGGCGCGTCCGCACGGGAGCGGGCCTTCGAGAGCTCCGTCTCGACCTCCTTGGCCAGCTCCGCGAGCTCGGCGAGGACGTCGACCGCGCTCTCGGCATCCTCGGCGGCAGCGAGGCGCTCCAGCTCCTCGCGGGTCGCCTTCAGCCGCTCCAGCAGCTCCTCGGCCTTGCCGAGTGCCTCCTCCGTCTCGCCTCCGCTCACGATGCCTCCTCGTTGTCTCTCGCCACGCGCGCCAGGATCCCGTTGACGAGCCTGGCCGCCTCCTCGGAGGCATAGCGCTTCGCGAGCACGACCGCCTCGTTGATCGCCACCTCACGCGGCACCGACGCCGTCTCGAGCTCATGGACGCCGATCCGCAGGATGTTCCGCTCGACCATACCGAGCCGGTCCGCGGTCCAGCCCTCCGCTGCGGCCGTGATCCGGAGGTCGAGCGCCTCCGCCTTCGCGGAGACGTCGTCCGCCAGCCCGCGCGCGAAGTCGTCAGGGGTGCCCTCGTAGAGCGCCGCGAGCGGCTGCCCGGTCAGATCCCACTGGTAGAGCAGGAAGAGCGCGGTGCGCCGGGCCTGGCGCCTGCCGACGGCGGTGCTCATCGGTCGAGCTCCTCGATCAACAGGTCGACGGCGGCGACCTCGAGCCCCGCCGACACCCGGAGCGCCTCGGCGACGCTCTCCTGGATTCGGGCCCCGAGCACAGGGAGCACAGCCCCGTAGCGGGCCGTGATCTCCAGCTCCACGCGGGCACGGCCGCCGGAGACGACGACGTCGACGTCGCGCCGCGGTCGGCGGACGCGGGCTCCGTCGACGAGCTCGGCGGCCGTCGTCACGAGCGAGGCGAGGGCGTCGCCCTCGATCCGGATCGCGCCATGGGCGCCGGGGATCGTGTGGCCCTGCTGCGTCACGCCGGCGCCAGCGAAGGCAGCTCGGCCTCGGACTCGGCGAGGAAGCTCGTCGAGTACTCGCCGCTCGCGAAGGGGCCGGAGCGGAGGATGTCGATCGCGAGCCCCCGCGTCGTCGGGATCCCGTCGAGCTCGAGCTCCTCGAGCGTGCGGATCGCGCGCGCGACCGCGGTGTCGCGGTCCTCCGCCCAGACGACGAGCTTCGCGATCAGGGAGTCGTAGTAGGGCGAGATCGTGGCGCCCTCCTCGAGGAAGGTGTCGATCCGGACGCCGGGGCCGAGCGGCGGCCGGAAGCGGGTGATCTTCCCCGGGGCGGGCCGGAAGTCGTGCGAGGGGTCCTCGGCGTTCAGGCGGATCTCGATCGCATGCCCGCGCCTCGGCGCCCGTCCCGTCATCGAGAGCGGCCCGCCGGCAGCGATGCGGAGCTGCTCGCGGACGACGTCGATCCCCGTCACGAGCTCAGTGACCGGGTGCTCGACCTGGAGCCGCGCGTTCAGCTCGATGAAGTGGAAGTCGCCGTCGGCGCCGAGCAGGAACTCGAAGGTGCCGGCGTTCTCGTAGCCGATCGCGCGGCAGGCGCGCTCGGCTGCGTCCTCCATCTCCTCGCGGCGCGCCGCATCGAGCGCCGGCGAGGGCGACTCCTCAATCAGCTTCTGGTGCCGGCGCTGGACGGAGCACTCGCGCTCGCCGAGCGTGAGCACGCCGCCCTGGCTGTCGCAGAGCACCTGGATCTCGACGTGCCGGGCGGGCGAGATCGCCTTCTCGACGTAGAGCGAGCCCTCGTTGAACGCGGCCTCCGCCTCGACGCGGGCGGTCGAGTAGGCGGCCTCGAGCTCGTCCGCCGCGTGCACGAGCCGCATCCCCTTGCCCCCGCCGCCCGCCGTCGCCTTCAGGAGCACTGGGAACCCGAGCTCGGCGGCTGCGGCCTTGGCCTCCTCCAGCGTGGCGGCGCCCTCCGTGCCGGGGACGAGCGGCACGCCGGCGGCGCGCATCTCCTCCTTGGCGCGCGCCTTGTCGCCCATCCGCTCCATCACGTCCGCGGTGGGGCCGACGAAGACGAGGTCGTTGTCGGCGCAGGCACGAACGAAGTCAGGGTTCTCGGAGAGGAAGCCGTAGCCGGGATGGATCGCCTCGCAGCCGGTCGTCTCGGCCGCGGCGATCACGGCGGGAATGCTCAGGTAGCTCAGGTTCGCGGCTGGTGGGCCGATCTTGACCGCTCGGTCCGCGAGCCGGACGTGGAGCGAGTCGGCGTCGGCGGTCGAGTAGACGGCGACCGCCTCCGCGCCGAGCTCGTGGATCGCGCGGATCACGCGCACGGCGATCTCGCCGCGGTTCGCCACCAGAACGCGGGAGAACATCAGAAGGCCGGCGGCGGGACGATCGGCTCGAGCTCGAAGAGGAGCTGGCCGAACTCGACCGGCTGGCCGTTCTCGACGTGGATCGCGGTGATCCGGCCCGGGTTCTCGGCCTTGAACTCGTTGAAGAGCTTCATCGCCTCGAGCAGGCAGAGCGTCTGGCCCGGCGAGACGACGTCGCCGACCTCGACGAAGGAGGCGGCGCCCGGCTCGGGGGCCCGGTAGAAGACGCCGACCATCGGCGACTCGATGCGCGAGGCGGACACGGGCGGCGCCGAGACGACGGGCAGGTCGGCCGGCTCGTACTCGGCGAGCGGTGCGGTCAGCTGGACCGCGGCCGGCTCACCGGCGCGGCGCACGGAGACGCGCATCCCGTCGTCCTCGATCTCGACCTCGGCGACGCCGCTCTCCTGGACGATCCGGACGATCTCGCGGATCCGCTCGGCGCGGGTCTCCTCGACCCCGGAGCCCAGCCCGTCGTCGCGGGTGTGCCGCGAGCGGATCGACATGAGCAGCGCCTCGGCCTCCTCGCCGAAGAGGGCGATCAGGACGAGCTCCTCCTCGCTCGCCGCGAGCCCCTCGGCCTCGGCGCGGACGTCCTCCGCCGTGGGCGGGTCCTCCTCGAGCGGGACGCCGTCCGAGAGCAGGGTGACGGCGCGGGCGACGGTGGCGTCGACCGGGCTCGGCGTGGCGCCGTAGCCGCCCTGGACGAGCGAGCGGAACTCGTCCACGACCGTGCCGTAGCGGCGGGCGGCGAGAACGTGGATCAGGGCTTGCGAGGCCAGGATCTGGCCGATCGGGGCGGCGAGCGGCGGCCAGCCGGCCTCGGCGCGGATCTTGGCGAGCTCGTCCAGCACCTCGAGCAGCCGGTCGCCCGCGGCGTGCGCGCGCAACTGGGTGTCCAGCGCGGCCACGAGCCCCGCCGGCAGGTCGTACTCCGCGGCGCGCACGGCGAGCCGGGGCGCGAGCGGCGCGATCGGCTCGTCGCCGATGTGCTCGTCGACGAGGTCGGAGGCGTCCCAGAGCTTGTCCACGTCGACCCCCGTGTCCATCCCCATCCCCGCGAGGGCCGAGGCGAGCGACTCGCCCGAGACGCGGTAGAGCGAGAGGGCGATCGGATAGACCGCGGCGGCGATCAGGTCGGCGCCGGCGCGGGCCGCCTCGAGCGCGTCCGCGAGTCCCGTGCCCGCCGCGCCCTGGCTGTAGAAGCCGACGGGCAGCCCGGACGCCTCGCGGATCCGGCCGACGAGCTCGCCGGCCTGGTGCGGCTCGAGCCCGCCCGTGGGGTCGTGGATCAGCGCGCGGGAGGCGCCGAGGTCGCTCAGTCGCTTCGCCTGCTCGACGAGCGTGTCCATCACGTCGGCCTGGCCCGGGCTGTAGACGAGTCCGGCGTGGAACTCCTTCGAGGCGCCGACGATCGCCTCACCGGCCTCGCGCAGGTTGGAGACGTCGTTGAGCGGGTCGTGGAGCCGGAAGACGTCGATCCCGTTCTCGGCGGCCGAGGAGACGAAGCGGCGGACGAAGTCCGCGCCGACGGGGCGGGTGCCGACGAGGAAGCGGCCGCGGAGCGCGAGCCCGAGCGGCGTCGACGTGCGCGCCTTCAGCGCCCGGATCCGGTCCCAGGGGCTCTCGAGGCCTCGCCGGACCGCGTGGTCGAAGACGCCGCCGCCCGAGACCTCGAGGCAGGCGAACCCGGCGCCGTCGAGCACCTCGGCCAGCTCGAGCACGTCGGCAGTCGGCATCCGGCCCGCGAGCGGCTCCTGCGAGAGCAGGCGGATGGTCGTGTCGACGAGGCGCGTCACGCGGGGGAGCCTACCGAGTGCGGGCGCGGGAGAACTTTGTGTTTCGGAAACGCAAGCTCCGCGTCACGCGCGCGAGATGTACCGGGCTTCCTTGGGGTCGACCTTGATCCGGTCGCCCACGTTGACGAAGAGCGGCACCTGGACGACCGCGCCGGTCTCCACGGTCGCGGGCTTCGTCACGTTCGAGACTGTGTCCCCCTTGACACCGGGCTCCGTGTCCGTGACTGCCAGCTCGATCGAGGCCGGGAGCTGGACGCCACTCGGGACACCGCCGACGAAGAGCAGCTGCATCGAGCTCGAGGGCTGCATGTAGGGCAGCTCGGCCTCGAGCGACGCATGCGAGAGCGAGAGTTGCTCGAAGGTCTCCTCGTCCATGAAGACGACCTCGTCCCCCGAGTCGTAGAGGTACTGCATGTTCTTGACCTCGGTGAAGATCCGCGGGAACTTCTCCCCCGCCCGGAACGTCTTGTCCACGACCGAGCCCGAGTCGATCGACTTCAGCTTCGTCCGCACGAACGCGCCACCCTTGCCGGGCTTGACGTGCTGGAACTCGACGACGCGCCACACCGACCCGTCGATATCGATGTGCATGCCGTTCTTGAACTCGTTGGTTGAGACGACGTCGGCCATGGCAGCGGGCCAGCTTAGCTGACCGTGACGAGCTCCTTGCCCGCCTGCGTGAGCCGTTCGCTGCCGTCGTCGGTGATCAGAACCATGTCCTCGATCCGGACTCCCGCCCGCCCCGGAAGATAGATCCCGGGCTCGTTGCTGAGCACGTTCCCGGCCTCGAGCGTGTCCGTCGACTCCGGGCGCGCGGTCGGCGCCTCGTGCACCTCGAGCCCGATCCCGTGGCCGAGCCCGTGCCCGAACTCCTCGCCCCAGCCGGCTGCCGCGATCACGGAGCGCGCGGCGGCGTCGGCGTCCCGGCCGGTCACCCCCGGGCCGTAGACGGCGAGCGCCGCGAGCTGCGCCTCGAGGCAGACCTCGTAGGCGCGGGCGAGCTCGTCCGGCAGGTCGCCGGTGGCGAAGGTGCGGGTGCAGTCCGAGGCGTAGCCGTCGACGCGGCAGCCGGTGTCCACGATCACGAGCGTGTTCGGCTCGATCGCCACGTCGCGGTTGTCGGAGTGCGGGCTGGCGCCGTTGTCGCCGGCCGCGACCATCGTGTCGAACGAGAGCTCGGAGGCGCCGTGCTCGTGGAAGAGCTCGCGCACCCGCCAGGCGAGCTCGGTCTCCGTCCGGCCGGTGAACCGCTCCTCGGCGAGCGCGCCGAACACGGTGTCGGAGATCCCGGCCGCCTCGCGCAGCGTCGCGATCTCGCCGGGGTCCTTGACGGCGCGGAGCCGCTCGACGAGGCCCTGCCTGGGCTGGGCGTCCACCCCGCCGCCCCGGAGCGTCTCCAGCCCCGCGACTGTGAGCACGTGTCCCTCGATCCAGATCGTACGGCCGGCGAGCCGGGTCGCCAGCTCGCCGAGGATCGCCCGCGCGGTCTGCTCGAAGGAGACCCCCTCGATCGTCGCGGCCTTCTTCGCGTAGCGGAAGTCTGTGTAGAGCGTCGTCTCGCCGTCCGGCGCGACGAGCAGCGCCGCGTTCGAGCTCGAGAGCCCGGTCAGATAGCGGACGTTGACGCCGCTCGTGACGAGCAGCGGCTCGTCGAGGAGCGCGGCGAGGCGCTCGAGGCGGCTCATCCGTCCTGCCCTACGAGGAACGCGAGAGCCTCGCGGTAGCCCTCGGGCCCCTTGCCGACGATCGTCTTCGCGGCGAGTTCCTCGATCACCGAGTGGCGCCGCCACTCCTCGCGCTCCTTGACGTTCGAGAGGTGCACCTCGACGACCGGCACGGTGAGGACGTCGACCGCGTCGCGGATCGCGTAGCTGTAGTGCGCCCAGGCGCCGGGGTTGAGAATCACCCCGTCGGCCCAGTCGGCAGCGTCGTGGCACCACTCGACGTAGGCTCCCTCGTGATTCGTCTGCCGGCAGCGGGTGGTGCACTCGAGCTCCTTCGACCAGGCGTAGATCCGGCTCTCCAGCTCGTCGAGAGTGACGGTGCCGTAGATGGCCGGGTCGCGGCGGCCGAGGGTGTCCAGGTTGACCCCGTTGAGGACGGCGATACGCATGCGCCGACTCTAACCGGCGATCAGCGAGTCGAGCGCCGCCCGGACGTCCGCCTCGGGCAGCTCGACGCCGATCCGCGGCCGGCCGGGCGCCTCGAGCAGGACGAGCCGGGGGACGCCGTTCTCGGTCTTCTTGTCCCGCGCGATCGCCGCCCACGCGCGCTCGCGGTCGACCTTGACCCGCTCGGGCCGAAGCTGCTCCTCGACGACGGTGGTCTCGAGCCCC
>JBBQHQ010000020.1:0-26404 GCA_038324115.1 Gaiellales bacterium | reverse complement strand
TCGCCAGGCCCTCGTCGCCGCCGCGCCGGAGGAGCAGCTCGAGCACCGGCGCGTTCGGGAACTTCGGCGCCCTTCCCCAGCCGCCGTGGGCGGGCTCGAAGCTCTGGCGGAGCCCTCGCTCGGCCGCGGCGAGCACGTCCTCCGAGAGCGGGTCGGTGGACGGCCGGAGAGCGCCCGAGTGGCGCACGGCCTCGACGAGCTGCGCGGACGACTGGGCGACGTCGTCTCGGCGATCGCGCCATGCCTCGGCGATCGCGGTCAGCACCTGGCGAAAGCTCGGGAGCCCGTGGCGCGGCTCGGGCGGGTAGTAGGTGCCGCCGTAGAACGGCTTGCCCTCGGGCGTCAGGAAGACGGTCATCGGCCAGCCCCCGTGCCCGGAGAGGGCGACGACGGCCTCCATGTAGACGGCGTCGAGGTCGGGCCGTTCCTCACGGTCGACCTTGATGCTGACGAAGTGCTCGTTCATCAGCTCGGCGGTGGCGAGATCCTCGAACGACTCGTGCTCCATCACGTGGCACCAGTGGCAGGCGGCGTAGCCGATCGAGAGCAGGATCGGCCGGTCTTCGGCGCGGGCCCGCTCGAGCGCCTCCTCGCCCCACGGGTACCAGTCCACCGGGTTGCCGGCGTGCTGGAGGAGGTAGGGGCTGGTCTCGGAGGCGAGGCGGTTCACGTCAGGACCTCGTGTACACCGCGGAGCCGGGTGCCAATCATCGCCTGCGCCTTCGACGAGTCGAGCCGGCAGTCGAGCGGCCGGCCGGGCGGCGCGAGGCCCTGCCGCCGGGAAGCACCCGCAACGAGCTCGGCGAAGGCGTGGCGCGAGACATCGTCGGCGCCTGCAGCGTGGAGCGGCCCGCTGACGTCGAGCGCGACGAGCTCGAGCAGCGCGGCGGCGAGGTCGGCGACGTGGACCGGGCTGCGGATCTCGTCCGTCCAGAAGTCGACCGTCTCGTCCCGCGCCAGGAGCTCGTGGGGGGAAGGTTGCGGCCCGCCGTAGATCAGCGAGGTACGGACGAGCAGCGCCGCGGGGTGCTCGGCCGCGACCCGCTCCTCGGCCGCCGCCTTGGAACGGCCGTACTCGTTGACCGGGTCGCGGGGGTCACTCTCGACGTACGGCGCCCCCTTGCGCCCCGAGAAGACGACGTCGGTGGAGAGATGGACGAGGCGCGCTCCCACCGCCGCCGCGGCGCGGGCGACGTTCGCCGCTCCGTCCGCGTTGACCGCCCAGGCGGTCTCGCCGCCGAGCCGGTAGGCCGTGTGGATGACGGCGTCGGGCCGCACGCGCTCGAAAAGGCGGAGCACCGCGTCCGCGTCCGTGACTTCGACCCGCTTGGTCGACGCCCCGGGCACCTGACGCACGAGCTCGGAGCCGAGGTAGCCGGTCGCACCGGTCACGTGCAGCCTCACGGCGTCCGGCCACCGTTATACGGTCGGCGCATGAGAAACCGGATCCCCGGGTGGATTGTGTTCGTCCTTTCCACCCTCATCACACTGGCCGTCTTCGTCCAGGCGTACCTGATCACGGCGTACGTCACGGGCAGCGGCAAGGACGCGCTGGATGCCCATGGAACCGTGGGCTTCATCACACATCTCGTCGAGGTCGTCGTCTTTCTCTTCGCGATCTGGGCTTGGTGGCGGGCCTGGAAGTGGCTCGGCTTCGTCTTCCTCCTGCCGCTGATCGGGACGGTGCAGCTCGCGCTCGCCCCGGAGGAGTCGGGCGACTCGACGAGCGGCTGGGTGCACGGCTTCCACGGCCTGCTCGCCCTGGTCGTGCTCGTCCTGGCCGCGGTGATCGCCCACCGCTCGATGCGCGAGCTCGGGCTCAAGCGTGGCGGCGGCGGGCACGCAGGTGGCGGTACAGCTCCACCGCTCCCGTAACAGCGACCGCGATCCCGAATGCGAGCAGCAGCCCCTTCCAGGGCTGCTGCTCGAACGTCTTCCCGCCGAAGTAGCCGAGCAGGACGGTGTAGCTGCCCCAGAGCGCGCCGGCGAGGGCGTCGAAGACGAGGAACCGGCGCCACGGGAACGTCTCGACGAGCCCCGCGGTGAATGTCGTCGCCGTCCGGCCGCCCGGGATGAAGCGGGCGACAACGATCAGGTAGCCGCCTCGCTCGTCGAGCATGCGTCTCGCCCAGTCCAGGCGTCCCTGGGCCTTCTCGCCGGCGAAGAACCGCTTCTCGACGCGGTTGCCGAGGAAGTGCCCGATCCCGAAGGTGACGTTGTCGCCCGCGAAGGCGCCCGTGGCCGCCGCGAGGATGCAGAGCTCGACGCTGAGCCCGCCCGTGCCGGCGACAACGCCCGCCGCGATCGCGGTCGCCTCACTGGGGACGAGGGGGAAAAAGGCGTCGATCAGCGCGATCGCAAAGACGATCAGATAGCTCCAGTCGGAGCCGGACACCGCGTCGACGACACTCTGGAACACCGGCGCATCCTTCCAGCGATGATGAGGCCATGTCGTTCCAACCCCTGACGGGCATGCGCGTGCTCGACGTCACGACCTCGATCGCCGGGCCCTACTGCGCCTCGATCCTGGGGGCACTCGGCGCCGACGTGATCAAGGTCGAGCGACCGGACACGGGTGACGACGGCCGGGCCTGGGGCCCGCCCTTCTGGGAGGGGGAAGGCACGATGTTCCTCTCGGCGAACCCGTCCAAGCGCTCGCTCGCACTCTCGTTGCGGGAGCCGGAGGGCCGGAAGGCGATCCTCCGGCTCGTCGACGGCGCCGACGTCTTCCTCCAGAGCCTCCGCCCCGGGCTCGCGGAGCGCCTCGGGCTCGGGGCAGGCGAGCTGCGCTCCCGGAATCCGCGCCTCGTCTACTGCTCGGTCGGGGCGTACGGGCACGTCGGCCCGCAGCGCGAGGAGCCCGGCTACGACGCGCTGATGCAGGCGGCGGGCGGGTTGATCTCGATGACCGGCGAGCCGGGCCGGCCAGGGGTGCGCGTCGGCTCGTCGCTGATCGACCAGGGCACCGGGACGTGGGCGGCGCTCGGGATCCTCGCGGCGCTGCTCGAGCGGGAGCAGACCGGGACCGGCCGCGAGGTCGACGTCTCCCTCTACGAGACCGCGATCGGCTACATCGGCTACCACCTTGCCGGCCACCTCGCGGACGGGACCGTGCCGACCGGCGAGGGAACGGGGTTCCCGATCATCGCGCCGTACCAGGTGATGCGCACCCGGGACGGCGAGCTGATGGTCGCGGCCGGCAACGATCGTCTCTTCGCGCTCCTCTGCGGCGAGCTCGGCCTCGGCGACCTGATCGTCGATCCGCGCTTCCGGACGAACGCGGACCGGGTCACGAACCGGGAGGCGCTGATCTCCCTGCTGGAGGAGCGGCTCGCCGAGGACGGCACCGCCTCGTGGCGGGAGCGGCTGACGCGGGCTGGCGTGCCCGCCGCGCCGGTCGCCGACGTCGCCGACGTGCTCGCCTCGCCGCAGACCGAGGCGCTCGGGATCATCCAGCCGCTCGAGCATCCGACGATCCCCGATCTCCGGCTGACCGCGCTGCCGCTCTCGCTCGACCGCGAGCGCGTCCTGCACCGGAGCGCGCCGCCTCTCCTCGGCGAGCACACGGAGGAGATCCTGCGCGAGGCGGGGCTCGGCGAGGAGGAGATCACGGCGCTGGCGCAGGCCGGGATCGCCAGGCTCCGTACACTCGGGGACGAATGAGCAGCCACGTCTCCGCCCAGTTCAGCGCCACGATCCGCGTCAATCTCGACGACTCCCCGGGCTCGTTCGCGCGGCTCGCTGCCGCGATCGGGGAGACGGGCGGGTCGCTGGACGCGATCGACCTCGTCCGCGTCGAGCACGTTCGGAAGGTCCGCGACGTGACCGTGCTGGCGCGCGACCAGGAGCATCTGGACGAGATCGTGGAGGCTGTTCGGGCACTCGACGGTGTCGAGCTCGAGCACGTCTCCGACCGAACGTTCCTCCTCCATCTCGGGGGCAAGATCGAGATCGCGTCGAAGTCGCCGCTGAAGACGCGCGACGACCTCTCGATGGCGTACACGCCCGGCGTGGCACGGGTCTCGATGGCGATCCACGAAGATCCCACGAAGGCCTGGAACCTCACGATCAAGCAGAACACGGTCGCGGTGGTCAGCGACGGGACCGCGGTGCTCGGCCTCGGCGACATCGGCCCGGAGGCCGCGATGCCCGTGATGGAGGGCAAGGCGATGCTGTTCAAGGAGTTCGGTGGCGTCGATGCCTGGCCGCTCTGCCTCGCGACGAAGGACGTGGACGAGATCGTCGCGGCTGTGACCGCGATCGCGCCCGGCTTCGGCGGGATCAACCTCGAGGACATCTCGGCGCCGCGCTGCTTCGAGATCGAGGACCGGCTGCGCGCGACGCTCGACATCCCCGTCTTCCACGACGACCAGCACGGCACGGCGGTCGTCGTCCTCGCCGCGTTCCTGAACGCGCTGCGGGTGGTCGGCAAGCGCCCGGAGGACGTCACCGTCGTCGTCACCGGCGTCGGGGCGGCGGGCGTGGCGACGACGAAGATCCTGCTTGCGGCCGGCGTCCGCGACATCGTCGGCTGCGACCGGAAGGGCGCGCTCTACAGCGGGCGCGACGACCTCGATGCGGTCAAGACGGAGTACGCGTCGCTGACGAACCCGCATGGCAGGACCGGGTCGGCGAACGAGCTGCTTGCAGGCGCCGACGTCTTCATCGGGCTCTCGGGGCCGGGCTCGGTCAGCGCGGAGGCGGTGCGGACGATGGCCGACGGCGCGATCGTCTTCGCGATGGCGAACCCGACCCCCGAGGTGCTGCCCGGCGAGATCCAGGACGCGGTGGCGGTGATCGCGACCGGACGGTCGGACTACCCGAACCAGATCAACAACGTGCTCGCGTTCCCCGGGATCTTCCGCGGCGCTCTCGACGTGCGCGCCTCGCAGATCACGGAGGGGATGAAGGTTGCGGCCGGGCACGCGATCGCCGCAACGATCGCCGAGGAGGATCTGGGCCCCGAGTACGTCGTCCCCAGCGTTTTCAACCGCGACGTCGCCCCCGCCGTCGCCGCAGCAGTCGCGCACGCCGCCGTCGCCGACGGCGTCGCCCGCAAGCCCCCAGCCTGACCTTTCCGGCCAGCGTCCGAGGCTTTAAGCCTCGGACCTGTCCGAGCCGGAGGTGTTTCGCCACCCCGATCGGCCTGGTTGGGTCAGCGGCCATGTTCTCCCGGGACGTGGCCGAGGCTTAAAGCCTGGGTGTCCGTCCCGGACCTGTGGCTTCGTGCTCGGGGCTACTCGTACTGGAGCGCCTTCAGGGGGTCGAGCCGCGCGGCGCGGCGCGCCGGGAAGATCGCCGCGAGGATCCCCACGACCACAGTCAGCACGGCGAAGACGACGAGCTGGCCGACCGGGAGGGTGAACTCGATGAAGTCGACCCGGGCGATCAGCAGCCCCCCGAGGACGACCCCGAGCACGATTCCGAGCACGCCCCCGATCAGCGCCGTGATCACGCTCTCGTGCCGGATCATCCGTCGCGTCTGCCGCCGCGTCATCCCGATCGCCCGCAGCATCCCCAGCTCGCGCGTCCGCTCGAAGACCGTGAGCACGAGTGTGTTCACGATCCCGAACAGGCTGACGACGACCGAGAGCGCCAGGAGCACGTAGAGGATGTTCAGGATGCTCGAGAGCCCGCTGATCTGGTTGTCCACGAACTCGTCGCGCGTCTGCGCCTTCGCGTTCGGGTAGTCGGCGAGGGCCGACTCGAGCGCGGCCGTGTTCGCCGACGTCACGTCGCCGCGCATCTGCAGGAACGAGTAGATGTCCTTCGGCGCGTCGTAGTTCGCGTCGAATGTCGACGCGGCGAAGGTGACGTGGCCGAACGGTGAGCCGCCCGTGGGCGGGCTGAAGACGCCGCGGACGACTAGGTCGAGCTGCTTCCCGGACGGGACTGTCAGCCGGATCGGTGAGCCCACCTTCAGGTCGTGTTTGCTCGCGTAGTCGTCGTCGACGAAGGCGCCGTTCGCGCCGAGACTGCCGAGGACGGCCCGCGAGCCCTCCTTCCATTCCAGGTTCAGCACCTCGCCGGCGTCCGGCGTCACCGCGGTCACGAACTCGTTGGTGTCGAACACGCGCGCCTCGCCGGTCCGGACGCTCCCGACGGCCTCGACGCCCGGCGCCCGGGAGGCCGCGTCGGCCACGCTCGTCGGGATCGGCGAGAAGTTGTTCTGCGCCGTGATCGCGTAGTCGCCGACGAAGAGCGCGTTCACCGAGCCACGGAACGTGTTCGTGATCCCAGCGGCGAGGGTGGCGACGAGCGTGACGAGGGCGAGGCCGATCATCAACGCAGCCGCCGTCGAGGCGGTGCGCTGCGGGTTGCGACGGGCGTTGTCGCGGGCGAGCGTGCCGGCGGCGCCGCCGATCCTGGTCGCCGGCCACCCGAGCGCGGCCGCCAGCGGCCGGACGAGCCGAGCCGAGAAGAGCGCAACGCCGATGAAGATCAGCAACGCACCTACGCCCATCCAGAGGAGGACGCCGGTTGTCCCGAGGCCGCCGCCGAAGAGGCCGTAGAGCAGCGCCGCGAACCCGAGCGCCGTCAGGCCGAGCGAGCCAATGCTGCGGAACCGGGCGAACCGAGACTCGGGGAGCGTCGCGCCCTCCCGCACGGCCGCGATCGGCGGCACCCGCGTCGCCCGGATCGCCGGCCGCAGACTGGCGAAGAGCGTGACGAGAATCCCAACGAGGAGCGCGACGACGACGGTCCGAGTCTGGAAGATCAGGCCGCTGTTCGGGAGCGTGAAACCGACGAGGTCGAAGAGCTTGAACAGCAGCTTCGCCAGCCCGAGCCCGGAGAAGAGCCCGATCACCGAAGCGAGGATCCCGACGACGAGCGACTCGAGCACGATCGACCAGAGCACCTGCCTGCGGGAGCCGCCGAGCGTCCGGATGGTCGCGAACTCCCTCGTCCGCTGCGCAATCGTGATCGAGAGCGAATTTGCGATCACGAAGCTGCCGACGAAGAGCGCAATCCCGGCGAACGCGAGCAGGAACCCCTGGAGGAACGTGATGAACTCGTTCGTGTCCGAGGCGTCCGCGGCCGCCTGCTCGCTCGCAAGCTTGACCTGGGCGCCGTCCGGCAGGACCGCTCGCACGTTGGCCGCAAGCTGCTCGTCCGTCGTCCCCGCAGACGCCGCCAATGCGATCTCGTCCAGCTTGCCCACCTTGCCGAAGAGGCTCTGCGCGGTCGGGAGGCTGAAGCCCGCGAGCGTGGCGCCACCGATCGTCGAGACCGAGCCGAAGCGAACGATCCCCGAGATCCGCAGCTGTCGGACGGGGCCTTCCGCCTGGACGCCGATCTCGTCGCCCACCTCGAACGCCTTCTTGTCGGCGGTGGCCGCGTCGATCACGACATCGCCGTCACCGGGCCACGAACCGTCCACGAGGGTGAGCGGGTTGAAGGGCGACTCGCCGCTCGCGATCGAGAAGCCGAGGTTGGGGGCGCCGCCGAAGACGACCGCCTTGCCGTTCCGGTCGATCAGCTGGGTGGAGTCGCTGTCCACGCTGCCTTCGGCCGCAGCGACACCCTCGACGCCGCGCACCTTCTCCAACAGGGACTGGTCGAACGGCGGCGCGGTCGCGCCCGAGCCGCCGGAGAGGTCGAACGCGGACTGGCCCGTGATCACGGCGCTCGAGCCCTGGCGGCTGTCCGTGAAGATCGAGTTGAACGCCTGGTCGATCGAGTCCGTGAGCACGTAGGTGCCGCTGACCATGGCGACACCGAGCACGATCGCGATCGCGGTCAGGACGGTGCGGAGCTTGCGGCCGAGCAGCCCCTTCAGGGCGAACTTGATCATGCGGCGGTGAGCTCGTTGATTGTCGCGAGGACCTCCGCCTGGCTCGAGCGCGGCAGGTCGCGCACGATCAGGCCGTCGGCGAGGAAGAGGATCCGGTCGGCGATCGCGGCGGCGCGCGCGTCGTGGGTAACCATCACGGTGGTCTGGCCGTACGTGTCGACGGAGTCGCGCATCAGCTCGAGGATCTCGCCGCTCGTCTGCGAGTCGAGGTTGCCCGTGGGCTCGTCGGCGAAGACGACGGTCGGCTGCGAGACGAGCGCGCGGGCGATCGCCACCCGCTGCTGCTGGCCGCCCGAGAGCTCGGCGGGCCGATGGGAGAGCCTGTCGGCGAGCCCGACCTTGCCGATCAGCTCGGCGAAGAACGTGGGCTCGACCTTCTCGCCCGCGATCGCGAGCGGCAGGGTGATGTTCTCCTCGGCGGAGAGCATCGGGAGCAGGTTGAAGAACTGGAAGACGAAGCCGATGTGCTGCCGGCGCAGCTTCGTCAGATCGCTGTCCTTCAGGTTCGTGATCTCGGTGCCGCCGATCGCGACGGTACCCTCGGTGGGCTTGTCGAGGCCGGCGAGGATGTGCATCAACGTCGACTTGCCGGAGCCGGACGGCCCCATCACGGCGGTCAGCTGCCCGCGAGGGATCTCGAGCGAGATCCCTCGGAGTGCGTCGACCCGCGTGTCGCCGTGCCCGAACTGGCGCGTGACGTCGCGCGCGACGACGACCGGGCCTGTGCTGCCGTTCTCCATCCGTCCTCCCTCTGCAGTCAAAAGTCTCCCTACACTGCCTGTTCCGACCGCCCTGGGGAAGGGGTCTTCACCACTTCTTCGCGGATGTATGCGGGATCAGTCGCTTTATGCTACTTTCTTGCATAAGATGCAGAAGCGGCAGCGACATGCGGCGATCCTCGCACTGGTGCGGAACCGGCGGCTCGGCACGCAGGCCGAGGTGGCGGCAGCCCTGCGGGAGAGCGGCTTTCCGGTCGTCCAGACCACCGTCTCGCGCGACATCTCCGAGCTCGGGCTCGTCAAGGTGCGCACCGAGGACGGTCGCCTCGTCTATGCACCCGCGGGCGCGGCCGACCGGGCCGGTCTGCCCCGGATCGGTGCAGCGGTGCGCCGTTTCGCGCTCGCCGTCGAAGCCGCCGGGCCGCTCGTCGTCGTGACGACGCCCTCGGGCTACGCGAGCGCGCTCGCCCAGGCGCTCGACGAGTCGATGCTCCCTTCCGTAGCGGGCACGATCGCCGGCGACAACACGATCTTCCTCGTCCCCCGCGACGGCACCACCGCCGCGCAGCTCCGGGACGAGCTCAACGGACATCTCCTGGAAGGGGCAGCGTGAAGACGGCGGTACTTGCATATTCGGGCGGGCTGGACACGAGCTGCGCGATCGCGTGGCTGAAGGAGGACTACGGCTTCGAGAGCGTGATCGCGGTCCTGGTCGACGTCGGGCAGGAGTTCGACATCGAGGCCTCGATCGCCCGCGGCTACGCGGCCGGCGCCGACGATGTCCAGCTGGTCGACCGCCGCGATTCGTTCGCGGACGAGCAATGCGCCCGCGCGATCAAGACGAACGCGCTCTACGAGGGCCGCTATCCGCTCGTCTCGGCGCTCTCCCGCCCGGTGATCGCCGAGGCGGTCGCGCAGATCGCGCTCGAGGTGGGCGCCGAGGCCGTCGTCCACGGCTGCACCGGCAAGGGGAACGACCAGCTCCGCTTCGAGCTCGCGTTCCGCTCCCACTATCCGGGCGTGCGCGTGATCGCGCCGCTCCGCGACAAGATCTGGACGCGCGAGGAGGAGATCGAGTACGCCCTGGCCCGGAACATCCCGATCACCCACTCGACCGAATCGCCCTACTCGATCGACGAGAACCTCTTCGGCCGCGCAATCGAGGCCGGCGTGCTCGAGGACCCGTGGAACGCGCCCCCGGAGGAGCCGTACGACTTCACCTCCGACCCCGCGAAGGCGCCCGCCCCTGTCGAGATCATCCTCGGCTTCGAGGCCGGCATCCCCGTCTCGCTCGACGGTGAGGAGCTCCCGCTCGCGCAGCTGATCGGGAAGCTGAACGGGCTCGCCGGCGCCTACGGGATCGGCCGGATCGACATGATCGAGAACCGCGCCGTCGGGATCAAGAGCCGCGAGGTCTACGAGGCGCCGGCCGCGATCGTCCTGATCGAGGCGCACCGCGCGCTCGAGGACGTCGTCCTGACGAAGGACGAGGCGCGGGTCAAGCACGGGCTCGAGACCCGCTGGACCGAGCTCGTCTACGAGGGCCTGTGGCACGCCCCTGTGCGCAAGGCGATCGACGCCTTCGTCGACGCCACGCAGGAGCTCGTCACCGGCGAGGTGCGCGTCGAGCTCCGGCCGAACGCCGCCGTCGTCACCGGCCGCCGCTCCCCCTGGATGATCTACGCCGAGCAGCTGGCCTCCTACGGGACGGGCGAGACCTTCCCGCACGAGGCCGCCGAGGGCTTCATCCGGATCGCGTCCCTGGAGAGCGAGCTCGTCGCCTCGCGGGCCCGCGCAGGCAAGGCGGCGGCCGCGTCATGAGCGTCTGGTCGGCGCGGGTCTCGGACGGGCTCGACCCCGCCGTGACCGAGTTCCTCCGCGCCGACGACGCCGAGCTGCTGCCGTTCGACTGCGCCGCCACCGTCGAGCACGCGACGCGCCTGCACGCGGCGGAGATTCTGAGCGCCGAGGAGCTGGACGAAGTCCGCACCGCGCTCGCCGGCGGCTCGGTGCCGATGCTCCCCGAGGACGAGGACGTGCACAGCGCGATCGAGCGGCACCTGGGCGCCGTCGGGCGGAAGATCCATGCCGGCCGCTCGCGCAACGACCAGGTCGCGGCCGCCTTCCGGCTCTACGTCGCCTGCGCCTGCCACGCGGCGCGGGAGCGGATCGACGCGTTCCGCCGCGTGCTCGAGGAGCGCGCTGCCCAGGAGGACGGGACGGTCATGCCCGGCTACACGCACCTGCAACGGGCCCAGCCGGTCACGCTCGGCCACCATCTCCGCGCCTGGAGCGCGATGCTCGCCCGCGACCACGCCCGCTTCGAGCCGCCCGTCGGCAGCCCGCTCGGCTCGGGCGCGCTCGCAGGCACGACGCTCCCGATCCCGCCTCCTGCCGACGCGATCCCGAACTCGATGGACGCCGTCGCCGACCGGGACTTCGCGCTCGACTACCTCTACGCCGCGAGCGTGCTCTTCGTCCACCTCTCGCGGATCTCGGAGGAGATCGTCCTCTGGGTCACGTCCGAGTTCGGCTTCGCGCGGCTCCCCCACGCCGCCGCGACCGGCTCATCGATCATGCCGCAGAAGCTGAACCCCGACGTCGCGGAGCTCGTCCGCGGCAAGGCCGGCACTGCGATCGGCCGGCTCACGGGGCTGCTCGCGACGGTGAAGGCGCTCCCGCTCACCTACAACCGCGACCTCCAGGAGGACAAGCCCCCGGTCTTCGCGGCCCGGGCGGACGTCGAAGGGGCGCTCGCGGCGCTGACCGTGCTCGTCTCCGGGCTGGAGTTCGACGCCGAGCGGCTCGCCGCCGCGGCCGCCGACCCCGCACTCCTCGCCACCGACGCCGCTGAGGCGCTCGTCGCCGAGGGCATGCCGTTCCGGGACGCCTACACCCAGGTCGCCGCGTCCGTCCGCGAAGGCACGTTCGAGCCGACGACGACGGCGGCCGAGAGCGTCTCCGCCCGGCTCCCCCGCTAGCGCGCCGAGCCCCTCCCTAGACTCCGCTCTATGGCCCTGATCGCGATCGCCGTCGCCGGCGCCTTCGGCGCGCTCGCCCGCTACGGGCTCGACGCCGCGATCGGCCGGCGCGCCGACGCCGTCTTCCCCTGGGGCACGCTGACCGTCAACGTCAGCGGCTGCTTGCTCGCGGGCTTCGTCGTCGCCACCCTCGCCCGGCACGAGACGACGCCGGAGTGGCTGCGGCTCGGGCTGATCGTCGGCTTCCTGGGCGCGTACACGACGTTCTCGGCCTTCACGATCCAACTCCACGAGCTGACCGAGACGAACGAGCTCGGCCCCGCCGTCCTCTACGGCCTCGGCAGCGTCACCGCCGGGATCGCCGCGGTCTACGCCGGCTTCTGGCTCTCGGCCCGCCTCTAGAGGCTACGCGAGCCCGACGCGGCGGCCGGCCTCGGCGAGCACGTCGCCCAGGATCCCAGTCATCTCGTCGAACTCAGCCTGGCCCGCGACGAGCGGCGGCGAGATCTGGATCACCGGGTCGCCGCGGTCGTCGGCCCGGCAGATCAGGCCGCGGCGGAAGAGCTCGCCGGAGAGGAAACCGCGCAGGAGCGTTTCCCCTTCTTCGTCCGAGAACGTCTCCCGGGTCTCCTTGTCCTTGACGAGCTCGATCGCGTAGAAGTAGCCCGTCCCGCGCACGTCGCCGACGATCGGCAGCTCGAGCAGCTGCTCCAGGGTCGAGCGGAAGGCGCCCTCGTTCCCGAGCACGCGCTCCATGATCCCCTCGCGCTTCATGATCTCGATGTTCTTGAGCGCGATCGCGCACATGACGGGGTGACCGCCGAACGTGATCCCGTGGTTGAAGACGGAGGTCTCGTCGAGGAACGGCGCCATCACCCGGTCGGTCGCGACGACGGCGCCGATCGCGGCGTACGAGGAGGAGAGCCCCTTCGCACACGTGACGATGTCCGGCCGGATGTCGTAGCGCTCGGACGCGAACCAGTGGCCGAGGCGTCCGAAGGCCGTGATCACCTCGTCGGCCGAGAGGAGGATGTCGTACTCGTCGCAGAGGGCGCGCACGCCCTGCCAGTACCCCGCCGGCGGGAGGAAGGCGCCGCCCGCGTTCTGCACCGGCTCCATGTGGACGAGGCACACCGTCTCCGGCCCCATCGCGACGATCGTCTGCTCGAGCTCCTCGAGCAGGGACGCCGTGAACTCCGCCTCCGTCTCGCCCGCCGGGCGGTGGTAGCGGTTCGTGTTCCGGACGTGGCGCACCTCGGGGACGAGCGGCTCGAACATGTTCTTGAGCGCGGGGATCCCGTTGATCGAGAGGGCGCCCATCGTCGTCCCGTGGTAGGCGACCTGCCGCGCGATCGCCTTGTACTTGCGCGGCGAGCCGCCGTCGCGGGCGAGGTAGTACTGGCGCGCGAGCTTCCACGCGGACTCGACCGCCTCCGAGCCGCCCGAGACGAAGAAGACGCGGTTGAGGTCGCCGGGCGCGAGGGAGGCCAGTTCGCCGGCCAGCTCGATCGCGCGCGGGTGCGCGTACGACCAGTTCGTGTAGAAGGGCAGCTCGCGCATCTGCTCGAGCGCGGCCTGGCCGATCTCCTCGCCGAAGCCGTAGCCGAGGTTGACCGAGAAGAGCCCGGCGAGCGCGTCCAGGTAGCGGTTGCCCTTCGCGTCCTCGAGATAGCAGCCGTCCCCGCGGACGATGATCGGGATCTCGGAGGTGCCGTAGCCGCCCATCCGGGTGAAGTGCATCCAGAGGTGGTCGCGGGCGACCCCCTGGAGGTCCTGCGTGCCGGCGGCGGCTGCCTCGGTCATCCCAGGGACGTTACCGCGCCGGACAGGGCCGCGTCGCCGTGCCGCATCCCCACGTCAGCTCTGCGAGGCTCGCCGGTTCTGGATCAGCACGTTCGCGAGCATGAGCCCGGCGGCGGCGAGGAAGATCATCGTCCCCATCACGTTCACCTGCGGCGGCACGCCGACTCGGGCGGCGCCGTAGACGAAGAGCGGGAAGGTGATGGTCGAGCCCGAGTTGAAGTTCGTGATCACGAAGTCGTCGATCGAGAGCGCGAAGGCGAGCAGGGCGCCCGCCATGATCCCGGGCGCGATCAGCGGCAGCGTCACCCGCGTGAACGTCGCCCAGCTGTTGGCCCCCAGGTCCATCGCCGCCTCCTCTAGGTGCCGGTCGAACCCCACGAGCCGCGCCCGCACGGTGACGACGACGAACGAGATGTTGAACATGATGTGCGCGAGCACGATCGTCGCAAAGCCGCGCGAGACGCCGAGGTTGAGGAAGAGCGTCAGCAGCGAGGCGCCGAGCACGACCTCCGGCGTCGTCATCGGCAGGAAGATGAAGAGGTTGGTCGCCCCCCGGCCCTTGAAGTGGTAGCGGACGAGCGCGAGCGCGATCAGCGTCCCCAGGATCGTCGCCACGAGCGAGGAGAGGAAGGCGATCTCGAGGCTCGCCCGCATCGCCTCCCCGAGCCCCGGCACGGCGAGCGGGCTCGCCCAGTTGTCGAGCGTGAAGCCCTCCCACGTGTAGTTGAACCGCCCGACCGGGTCGTTGAACGAGAAGAGGATCACGATCACGATCGGCAGCAGCAGGTAGGCCAGCGCGAGCAGCGCGAAGGCGGTGAGCGCGTGGCGGCGGACCATCCTCATCCGGCGGTCAGCCGCTCGGTCCCGAGCAGGCGCATATAGACGAGCACGGCGACGAGGATCGCCGCCATCAGGACGAAGGAGAGCGCGGCCGCCTCCCCGTAGTCCGTGGTCACCAGGAACTTCGACTGGATCACGTTCCCGATCATGAACTGGCGCGGCGTCCCGAGCAGTTGCGCGTTGATGAAGTCGCCCGCGGCCGGGATGAACGTGAGCAGCGTCCCCGCGAAGACGCCCGGGAGCGAGAGCGGCAGCGTGATCCGGAAGAACGCCTGCATCCGGCTCGAGTAGAGGTCTTCCGCCGCCTCGATCAGCCGCGCGTCGATCTGCTCGAGGCTCGCGTAGAGCGGCAGGGCCATGAACGGCAAGAAGTTGTAGGTGATCCCCGCGATCACGGCCGTGGAGGTCGCGAGCAGCCGTCCCCCGTCCTCGACGACGCCGACCGTCTGCAGCGTCCGCACGACGATCGAGTCGTCCGAGAGGATCGTCTGCCAGGCGAGCGTCCGGATCAGGTACGTGACGAAGAACGGCGCGATCACGAGCAGCAGGAGCAGGTTCTTCCAGCGGCCGCCCCGGAAAGCGATCCAGTAGGCGAGCGGATAGGAGACGGCGAGGGCGAGCACCGTCGCGACCCCCGCGTAGACGAGCGACCGCACGAACTGCTCGTGGTAGGTGGAGATCGCGTCGGAGTAGTTCGACCAGGCCCAGGTGAAGCTGTAGCCGAGGTCGATCGAGCCGGTCTGCAGCGACGTGTTCGCCAGGTAGTACGTCGGGATCACGAAGAAGATCGCGAGAAACGCGAGGCCCGGCGCCAGCAGCAGGTAGGGGACGAGCCCCCGGTGGCGGTGCAGGCTCAGGCGCCGATCACCGCCTGGAACGCGCTCTTGAACGCCGCGTTGTCGGCCGCGTCCGCGTCGAAGATCTTCACCTGCGCGAGCGTGGCCTCGTCGGGGAAGATCAGCTGGTTGCCTGCGAGCTCCGGGTCGATCGACTCCATCTCTACCTTCGCACCCTCGACCGGGCAGATGTAGTTGACGTACGCCTCGATCTGCGCCGCGACCTTCGGCTCGTAGACGTAGTTGACGAACGTCGAGGCGGTGAGCACGTCGCCGCCCGTCGGGATCAGCATGTTGTCTGTCCAGATCATCCCACCCTGATCCGGGATGTTGAACTTGAGCTTCGGGTTGTCGAGCTGGAGCTGCACCATGTCGCCCGACCAGGCCACGCAGGCCCAGACGTCGCCCTTGGCGAGCAGCGGCGCGTAGTCGTTCCCGGTGAACTGGCGGATCTGGCCGGAGTCGACTGCCTTCTGGAGCCGCTTGATCCCCTTCTCGAACGCGGCCTTGTCCACCGTGGTCGGATCGGCGCCGTCGAGCTGGAGCATCAGCCCCATCGTGTCCGGCATCTCGGTCAGGAACGTGACCTTGCCCTTCAGCTTCGGATCCTCGAGGAGCTGCTGGAGCGAGGTGATCTCGCCCGCCTTGTCGGGGTCGTAGCCGATCCCCGTCAGGCCCGACTGCCAGGGCATGGAGTACGAGCGATCGGGATCCCAGCCGGGGCTCGCGAGCGCGGAGACGAGGTTGGACGCGTTCGGGATCGCCTCCTTGTCCAGCTTCTCGACGTAGCCGAGCCGGACCATCCGCGCGGCCATCCAGTCGGTCAGGACGGTCAGGTCGCGACCGATCCCGTTCCCCTGCTTCAGCGCCGCTTGGTTCTTCCCGAACCACTGATCGTTGTCGTTGACGTCCTCGATGTAGTCGACCTGGACGCCGGTTTCCTTCGTGAAGTCCTCCAGCGTCGGCCGCTTCTTCGTCTTCTCGTCGATGTCGATGTAGAGAGTCCAGTTGGACATGGTCAGCTTCTTTGCGAGCGTGGTGTCCTTCGCAGCCCCGGTGGTCGCCGCGGTCGTGCCGGCGCCCTCGATCCCCCCGCTGCCGCCGCAGGCGGCGAGGAAGCCGGGGATGGTCAGGACGGCGCCGCCGAGCGCGGCGCGCTCGAGCAGCTCTCTGCGGGTCAGGGGGCGGGTCAGGGGGCGGGTCATCGGGTCTCCTCTTCGGTTGGGTCGACCACGAACGTGGCCGAGGCGCTCCAGCTGAGGAGCGCGACGCTGCCGGGCCTCAGGGGTGCCCCGGTCTCGCTGTTCTGGGCGTAGACGACGATGTCGCCCGCGCCGGTCTCGACGACGTACTGGGTGGCGACGCCGACGTAGGCGGTCTCACGGACTGTCCCTGAGAGCGAGTTCATCCCCTCCGTCGCGTGTCCGATCCGGATCTTCTCCGGCCGGACGCCGAGCGCGACCTCGCCAGTGCGGCCTCCGAGCGCGACCTCGAGCTCGTCGCCTGCCTGGAGCCGGACGCGGTCGGGGCCGACGACGCGGCCGCGCAGGAGGTTCGAAACGCCCAGGAAGCCCGCCACGAACTCGGTGCGAGGCGTCTCGTAGAGCTCGGTCGGCGAGCCGAGCTGCTCGACGCGGCCGTGGTTCATCACCGCGATCGTGTCGGCCATCGTCATCGCCTCCTCCTGGTCGTGAGTGACGTGGATGAAGGTGAGGCCGAGGTCGTGTTGGAGCGCCTTCAGCTCGAGTTGGAGCTGCTTGCGGAGCTTGAGGTCCAGCGCGCCGAGGGGCTCGTCGAGCAGGAGCACCTGTGGGCTGTTCTCGAGCGCGCGGGCGAGCGCGACCCGCTGCTGCTGGCCTCCCGAGAGCTGCCTCGGCTTCCGCTTGCCGTAGTCCTCGAGACCGACGCGGCGGAGGATCTCCTTGACGCGGCCGGCAACCTGGTCGCGCTTGACCCCTTTCCGCTTCAGCCCGAAGGCAACGTTCTCGTAGATCGAGAGGTGCGGGAAGAGCGCGTAGCTCTGGAAGACGGTGTTGACGTCACGCCGGTAGGGCGGCAGCCCGACGACGTCCTGGTCGCCGAGGTAGATCGCCCCCTCTGTCGGCTCCTCGAAGCCGCCGATCATCCGCAGCGTCGTCGTCTTGCCGCAGCCGGAGGGGCCGAGCAGCGCGAAGAAGCTGCCGGCCGGGATCTCGAGCGAGAGCCCGTCGACGGCGATGACGCTGTCGAAGCGCTTGACGACGTTCTCGAGGCGCACGTCGCTAGCCGACGACATCGCTCACCGCCTCCGCGAAGACTTCGGTATGCCGTCGGCCCAGCCGGGCGCGGTCGAGCCCGCGCGCCGCCACCTGCGCCATCAGGAGAGCTTCACCGCGACGTGCTTGATCCGGGTGTACTCCTCCATCGAGTACAGGGACATGTCCTTGCCGTAGCCCGACTCCTTGAAGCCGCCGTGCGGCATCTCCGAGGCGAGCGGGAACAGGTGCTCGTTGATCCAGACCGTGCCGAAGTCGAGCCGCTTGGCGGCGCTCATGGCCCGGCCGAGGTTCTGGCTGAAGACGGAGGCGGCGAGCCCGTAGCGGACGCTGTTCGCCAGCTCGATCGCGGCGTCGTCCGAGGAGAAGCGCTGGATCGTCACGACCGGCCCGAAGACCTCGCGCTGGACGATCTCGTCCTCCTGCTCGACATCCGTGACGATCGTCGGCTTGACGAAGAAGCCCCGGTCGCCGACGGTGCCGCCGCCGGTGACGACCGTCGCCCGCGAGGGCAGCCGCTCGAGGAAGCCGAGCACGCGCTCCTGCTGCTCCTGCGAGATCACGGGGCCCATGTCCACGTCGGCGCCGTCGGCGGGATCGGCGACCTTCATCGCCTCGATCGCCTTGACCGTCTCGGAGAGGACGTCGTCGTAGATCCGCTCGCTGACGAGGATCCGCGAGGAGGCGGTGCAGTCCTGGCCCGAGTTCCAGAAGCCGCCGATCTTGATCGCCTCGGCGACGGCGGTGGGATCGGCGTCGTCGAACACGACCATCGGGGCCTTTCCGCCGAGCTCCAGGTGGACGCGCTTGAGGGAGTCGGCGGCGTTCCGGGCGATCGTCTTGCCGGTCTCGATGTCGCCGGTCAGCGAGACGAGCCGGATGTCGGGGTCGCGGACGAGGCCGTCGCCGACGGGGACGCCGTCGCCGGTGATCACGTTGAGGACGCCCGGCGGGAGCACCTCCCGTGCAAGCTCGGCGAAGCGGAGGGTGGAGAGCGGCGTCTGCTCGGCGGGCTTGATGATCGTCACGTTCCCGCCCGCGAGCGCGGGACCGATCTTCCAGACGGCCATCATCAGCGGGTAGTTCCAGGGTGTGATCCCCGCGACGATCCCGAGCGGCTCGCGGCGGATGATCGAGGTGTAGCCCTCGACGTACTCGCCGGCGGACTTGCCCTCGAGCGTGCGGGCCGCGCCGGCGAAAAAGCGGAGGTTGTCGGCGGAGAAGGGCATCTCGTCGGCCGCGATCGACATCGGCTTGCCGACGTTCTGCGACTCGAGCTGTGTCAGCTCCTCCGCGTGCTCCTCGATCACGTCTGCGAGGGCGAGCAGCGCCTCCATGCGCGCCTTCGGCGTGGTCTCGAGCCAGGCGGGGAGAGCGGCCTTCGCGGCGGCGACCGCGCGGGTCACGTCCTGGGCGGCGCCGCGCGGCACCTCGGCCAGCGCCTCGCCCGTGGACGGGTTGAGAACGGTCATCGTCTCGCCCGAGGTCGAGTCGACGAGCTCGCCTCCGACGAAGTTCCTGTACTGCGTGATCGAAACGCTCACCGGGCCTCCTCGCGGGTCAGTCCCGCGACCCTACTCAACCTCCGACACGGTGGACAACCGGGACCGCGCCCGACGGCGTGAACTTCGCCCGAATGTCCAAAACGCGCGTGCGGCTCTGGCCCCGCCGCTCATTGCATCGTCGGCCTGGATCGGCCATCGTCAGTGCGACATCCAGAGGGAGGGGAGATGGCCAGGACACCGCTTGCCAGTGCGATCCAGGACGCGTGCGCGACGATCGCCGCCGAGCGGCGGACCACACGCCGCCGCTTCGTGCGGGAGGCCGGCGTCGCAGCCGTCGGACTGACCGCCCTCGGGCGCATCGTGCCGCCTGCCCGGGCCGCCTCTGCGCCGCGGATCGCGATCGTGGGCGCGGGGCTCGCAGGCCTGAGCGCCGCCCACAGCCTCCGCCGGGCCGGCTACGCGGCGACCGTCTACGAGGCCTCGAACCGGGTCGGCGGCCGCTGCTGGACCTTGCGCGGCGCCTTCGCCGACGGCCAGATCGCCGAGCACGGCGGTGAGCTGATCGATCAGAGCCACACGGCGATCCGCCAGCTCGCCCAGGGGCTCGGGCTCACGCTCGACAACCTGCTCCAGGCCGAGGCGAACGGGACGGAGATGGGCGGCTACTTCGACGGCGCCGCGTACTCCTACGCGCAGATGAGCGTCGACCTGAACGGCGCGTGGCAGAAGATCCACAAGGACGTCTCCGCCGCGAGCTACCCGACCACGTGGTCGAGCTACACGCAGCGGGGCTGGGAGCTCGACCACATGTCCATCGTCGACTGGATCGAGGAGTCGATCCCCGGCGGGATGGGCTCGAAGCTCGGCCAGTTGCTCGACGTCGCCTACAACATCGAGTACGGCGGCGAGTCCTCGGAGCAGAGCTCCCTCAACCTGCTCTACCTGCTCGGCTATTCGGGGCAGGGCAAGTTCCGGATCTTCGGGCCCTCGAACGAGAAGTACCACGTCGCCGGCGGCAACGATCAGATCGTCGATCGGCTGGCCGAGCGGCTACCCGGCCAGATCGTCACGGGGATGGAGCTCGTCGCGATCCGCCAGGGCGCCGGCACGTGGACGCTGACGTTCCGGAACGGCTCGGGCACGACCACGGTGACCGCCGACCGGGTCGTCCTCGCGCTCCCGTTCGCGATCCTCCGCTCGTCGGTCGACCTCTCGAAGGCCGGCTTCGAGCCGCGCAAGCTGACCGCGATCCGCGAGCAGGGCATGGGCACGAACTCGAAGCTGCACGTCGGCTTCTCGAGCCGCTTCTGGAACGGCCTCGGCTCGAACGGCGAGACGTTCTCCGACACGGGTTACCAGAACACCTGGGAGGTCTCGCGGAGCCAGTCCGGCCGGAGCGGGATCCTCGTCAACTACACGGGCGGCGCGATCGGGGCGAGCTTCGGCTCCGGAACGCCGCAGACGCGGGCGAAGAAGTTCCTGAGCCAGCTCGAGCCTGTCCTCCCGGGCGCGACGGCGGCCTGGAATGGCAAGGCCGCGCTCGACCACTGGACGTCGTATCCGTGGACGAAGGGGTCGTACTCCTACTGGAAGGTCGGGCAGTACACGAGCTTCGCCGGGATCGAGGCGACGCGGCAGGGCAGCTGCCACTTCGCGGGCGAGCACACCTCCCTCGACTTCCAGGGCTATCTGAACGGTGCCGTCGAGAGCGGGCAGAGGGTCGCCTCTGAGATCCTCGCCGATCTCAAGGCGGCCGGCCGCTAGCCGCCGAAGCCGGCCGAGTCGACGTGCTCCGGCCGGACGATCACGTCCACGCGCTGCTCGCCCTCCTCGCGGAAGGGATAGCTCTCGGCGCCGATGTACTTCTTCGCGAGCCGGTCGATGGTCGCGTCGGCGCCTTCGTGCCGGAGCTCGACCGGGCCGGACACCGAGACCCAGCGGTGGTCGTCCTGCGGGTCGATCATCGTCACGGCGGCGCGGGCGTCGTTGCGGAGATGCTCGGGCTTCGCCCGGCCCTCGGCGGTGTTGAAGACGACCGCGTCCTCAGTCACGTCGACCCAGACGACGGTGTTGTGCGGGGAGCCGTCCTTCCGCAGGGTCGTCGCCGTTCCCGGATACGGGTTCTGCAGGAATGCGCGCATCTCGTCCGTCAGTTTCGCCACGGGGTCTCCTTCGCTTGGGCTCCGCTTGATCGGAGCGCTCCCCCAGTAGAACGCGCGAAGGGCTGTTTCTGATCCGCGAGGGCGCAGGCTAGCGCTTCCCGACCTTCGTCGGGATCCCGGTGATCTCGCCGTCGGCGATCTGGGTCTTGATCTCGTCCACCTTCGCGAGATCCTCCTTCGAGGCCTTGGGGCTCGGGGTGCCGAGGCCGACGCCGTCCTCCTTGAGGCCGAAGGTCGCATTGCCGCCGCCCTGCCACGTCCCGTCCTTGATCGACTCGATCGTCAGGAAGACGGCGCTGTCCACGCCCTTCTGCGCGCTCGTGAGGATGTGCGGGCCGAGGAACGACTGGTCGGCGTCGACGCCGATCCCCCAGACGCCGCGCTCCTTGGCCGCGTTCAGCGCGCCGAGGCCGCAGCCGCCCGCGACCTGGAAGATCACCTTCGAGCCGTCGGCGATCTGGTTCAGCGCCAGCTCCTTGCACTTGGAGAGGTCGTCCCAGTCCTGCGAGTAGCTCCAGCGGACGTCGATCGCCGGCACCGCCTTCTTCGCCCCCGCCTGGTAGCCCGCGAGGAACCGGTCGACCGGCGGCTCCTTGAAGCCTCCGACCGCGCTGATCTCGTTGCCGCCGTCGCGCTTCGCCTGGAGCGCCGCGAGGTAGCCGACGAGGTAGCCGACCTCCTGCTCCCGGAAGAGCAGCCCCTCGACGTTCGCGGGCTTGCCGGGGACGAAGGCGTGGTCGACGTCGATGATCGCGAACTTCGTGTCGGGGAACTGCTGCGCGACCTTCCCGATCGCGTCGCCCTGGGCGAACCCGACCCCGATCACGAGGTCGTAGCCCTGCCGCGCGAGCGCCGACATGTTCGGGATGTAGTCGGCCGCCGAGGCCGACTCGACCACGCGGCCCTGTACGTTCAGCTCCGCCTGGGCCCGCTTGAGGCCGGTGTAGGCGAGCTCGTTGAACCCGTTGTCGTCCAGCTGGCCGAGGTCGGTGATCAGGCCGACCTTCAGCTCGGGCGGCGGGTTGACGGCGCTGCCGTCCCCGTTCTCGTCGCCGCCGCCGCCGCAGCCCGCAACGAGCGCGACGAGGAGGCCGGCGAGGGCCAGGCTGAGCCAGAGACTGAGACGAGGCATGGAGTGGCGCCTTTCGGTAAGGTTTTAGACTGTGAGGCGGAAACCTGAGGGCGAGTCTACCACAGCCCCGGCCCAGGAGGTTCTCGCCGTCGTCCTGCAGGTGCGGGAGCAGGCGCTGCGTGTCCTCCTCTGGCAGCGGGCACGCGCGCCGTTCGCCGACGCCTGGGCGCTGCCGGGTGGCCGCCTCGCCGAGGGAGAGACACTCGACGACTCGATTCGGCGTCACCTGGCCGCGAAGGTGGACGTCCGCGGCCTCGCCCACGCCGAGCAGCTCGCCACGTGGAGCGATCCGGGCCGGAACCCGGCGGCGTGGGAGCTCGCCACCGCCTACCTCGGTGTCGTCCCTGCCGGCATCGACCCGGAGCTCCCCGGCGACACGGAGTGGCACCCCGTCGACGAGCTCCCGCAGCTCGCCTTCGACCACGCGGAGATCGTGCTCGCCGCCCGCGAGCGGCTCCGCGCCAAGCTCTCGTACACGAACATCGGCTTCGCACTGGCGCCGCCCACCTTCACCGTCCCCGAGCTGCGGGACGCCTATGTGGCCGCGCTCGGGCACGAGGTCTCGGCGACGAACCTGAAGCGCGTCCTCCTGCGCCGGAGCGTGCTCGTGCCGACCGGCGAGCGGCGCGATCCCGGCCCCGCAGGGGGGCGGCCGGCCGAGCTCTACCGCTTTTGCACCCGCGCGCTCGAGATCACCGATCCCTTCGCGGCCCTCCGGCCGCCCGGCTGAGCCCGTGACCATCCCCGATTCGGGGTAGCCAGGACGTGCCGAACCGGGTGGGCGGGCGGGCGGGAGCGAGGATCCCAAAGACGACCGCGCGCGCCGACGACCTGAGGGATGCTGCGGCGGCTCCTTCTTCTCGTCTCCCTCGGCCTGCTCCTGCCCGTCTCCTCGGCGCTCGCCGCGGGCGGCAACTACGTGTTCGACGGCGGCACGCCCCGCCAGCAGGCGCAGGTCCGGGCCGCGCTCGAGATCAGCGCGTTCGACTGGAACCTCCTCCCGGAGCAGACCGTCGTCCACATCGGCGTCTACAACGTCTCCCACTCGGCGCCCGGCCACGTCTACCTCGACGGCGGGCTGCTCTCGAGCGGCCAGTTCGCCTGGCCGACCGTGATGGACGAGTTCGCGCACCAGATCGACTTCTTCCTCCTCGACCGCGTGCGGCGGATGATCCTGCAGGAGCGGCTCGGCGTCTCCGCCTGGTGCTACGAGGTGGGCGGCCTCGCCCACTCCGGCTACGGCTGCGAGCGCTTCTCCTCGATGGTCGCCTGGGCGTACTGGCCCTCGCAGGCCAGCTCCTACCGCCCGAAGAGCAAGAGCGACGAGACCGCCACGATGGCCGCAGGCGAGTTCCGCAACCTGCTCGGCGACCTGATCGGGGCACCCCGGGTCGCGTACGCGCTCAAGAAGCGCTAGGCGATCAAGCTCTGACGCAGCGCGGTCGCGACCGCCTGGGTGCGCGTGTCCGCGTCCAGCTTCGCCATCGCCTTGCGGACGTGGGTCCGCACTGTCTCAGGGGAGATGAAGAGCTCCTTGCCGATCTCCTCGTTCGTCATCCCGTCAGCGAGGAGACGGAGAACGTCGCGCTCGCGCTGGGTGATGTTCACGATCTTCTCGGTGCCCGCAGCGCTCGAGAGCACCCCCGCGAGGACGGGATCGACGTAGGTCCTGCCTGCCGCGACGAGCTCGACGGCGCGGACGACCTCTGCGAGCGGCGCCTCCTTGAGCACGAAGCCGCGGGCGCCGGCGTCCATCGCCTCGGTCAGCAGGGCGCGGTCGCCGAACGCGGTATAGAGGATCACCGCGGTCTCCGGGGCGCTGCGCGCGATCTGGCGCGCGACCTCGATCCCCGAGAGCCCCGGCATACGCAGGTCGAGGAGCGCGACCTGCGGCCGCAGCTGTTCGATCTTCGAGACCGCCTCCCCGCCGTCCCGGGCGCGGGCGGTCACGTCGATCCCGTTCTCGGTGAGGACGTCCGCGACTGCTTCGACCACTGCAGGGTGGTCGTCGGCGACGAGACAGGTGATCGTGGCGGCTTCGGTCATGGGCGGTCTTCGCGTGGTTCGCGGGATGGCATCACTACCCTCTCGCCAGGAGCGCCGGAACGTCGTACCATCGGCTGCGTCGAGCGAACTGCGGAGTTCGATGACAGAGGAACTGCGGCGTTTCCTTCCCCGATCGGAGCTGCTGGACGATGCGCTCAAGGATCATAAAGGCGTGACAAGCGACACTGGTCCAGGAGGTACCGAGCTGGAGCTGCTCGGCCGGCTGACGCGGGGAGCCCTGCACGAGCTCGCGAACCCCCTGCTCGCCCTGACCGGCAGCGCCGAGTTCGCGCTCGCCGACGCGGAGCCGGGGACGAAGCTGCGCGCACGGCTCGAGGTCGTCCACTCGACCGCCCTCGAGATCGGGGAGCTCGTCCGCGCGCTCCAGGGCTTCATCCGCGAGGGCGCTGCCCCCGTCCGGAGCCTCGAGCTGGCCGAGTTCGGCGCGGAGACGATCGCGTTCGTCCGCCGCGTCAGCGCCGTCCGCGACCTCGAGCTCGTCGCCCAGGCGGACGCCGAGCCGGTCGTGCTCGCGGCCCCGGCGAGATGCGGCGCAGGCTCATCGAGCTCGTGCTGGACGGGATCGCCGCGGCCGAGCCAGGGAGCTGGGTCGTACTGCGGGTCTCGCAGGACGGCGGCGACGCGGTCGCCGGGGTCGAGGGGATCGGCGAGCTCCGCCTCCCCGCGGAGACCGGGTGAGGATCCTCGTCGTCGACGACGAGGAGATCGTCCGCTCACTGACGGTGCAGGTGCTCGAGCGGGCCGGCTATGACGTCGTCGCGGTCGGCGGCGCCGCGGAAGCGCTCGCGGTCGTGGCCGAGGATGGGATCGACCTCGTTGTCAGCGACGTGATGATGCCCGGAAGCACAGGGGTAGAGCTGCTCAGCGAGCTCCAGAGTCGGCGGCCCGACCTGCCCGTCGTCCTGATGACCGGCGGCTCCCCCGAGCCCGACCGGACGGCGCGGGCGCTCGAGATCGGCGCCCGGGCTATCGTCTACAAGCCGTTCACCCACGCCGAGCTGCGGAACGCGGTCGAGGCCGCGCTGACGCTCTCCTAAGGAATCGAACCGTCGGACGCCGGCGGGCGTATGTCAGGAAGACACCCTCGGAGAGGAGCCACGATGATCCCGACCCGTACTCTCGTCCCACTGCCGATCCTTCTGCTGGCGCTCGCGCTTGCGGGCTGCGGCGGCGGCAGCGACAACGGCGCGAGCGGCGACCAAACCAGAACGGCGGAGACGACGCAGCAGTCGCCCGCTACCGGAGGCGACTCCGGCCAGACCCTGAACGGCAGCGTCGGGCCCGGCTTCGTGATCAGCCTCGCGGGCACCGAAAACCTGACGGAAGGGGACTACACGCTCGTCATCGACGACAAGGCGTCGATCCACAACTTCCACCTGACCGGGCCGGGCGGCGTCGATGTCGCCACGGACATCGTCGAGAAAGGGAAGAAGTCCTTCGAGATCACCCTCGTCCCCGGGACCTACACGTACGTGTGCGACCCGCACTCGAGCTCGATGAACGGCACGTTCACCGTCAGCTGAGCAGGCGGATGAAGGCGGCCGTTGCACCGGCGACGACGATCACGACGATCAGCGGGGCGCGGAGCGCGATCGCGACGAGCGCCACCGCCACGCCGGCGAGCCGGTCGTCGAAGACGAGCCGCCGCTCGCCGCCGACGGCCTGGGTGACGACGAGGGCCGCGAGCATCACCGGGGCGAGGACCTCGACGAGAGAGAGGATCCGGGGCGGCAGCGGCCGACGGCCGAGCAGAACAGGGCCTGAGGCCTTGAACGCGATCGTGCCCCCGCCCACCGCGAGCACCGCGATCCAGGGGGCGCTCATCGCCTCAGCCCGACCAGGCAGGCGACGGAGGCGGCGACGATGGGGACGCCGGGCGGGGCGACCGGGATCAGGACGAACGTGATCGCGCCCGCGAGCACCGCCGCCGTCACGGCTCGGCGGGAGGAGAGGTACGGCACGAGGAGGGCGACGAAGAGCGCGGCGAACGCGGCGTCGAGGCCGATCGCGTTCGGGTCGAAGAGGTTGCCGGCGTAGGCGCCGACCACGGTCCCAACGACCCAGAGCACGTAGAAGAACGCCCCGGCTCCGGCCAGCATCGGGTACTCGAAGCGGCCGCCTCGGCCCGCGATCGCCCAGGACTCGTCCACGATCAGCTGCGCCTCCATGAGCCTGCGCGCCGCGGAGCCGGGGAAGATCGACGCGACCGCGACGCTCATCGGGACATAGCGCGCGTTGAGGAGGAGGGCGGCGACGACCGCCGCGAGCGCACCGCCGCCTGTCTGGAGGGTCGAGACGGCCGCGAACTG
>JBBQHQ010000019.1:0-27925 GCA_038324115.1 Gaiellales bacterium | reverse complement strand
TGAAACACAGCCGGGCGGGGTTCGTCGGCCTCACCCTCGCGGTCGGCGCGGCGGCCGCGGTGCTCGCGACCTGGCCCGCGATCCGCCACCTCGAGGGCCACTACCTCGCCCGCCCCTCGGCGGGCTACGGGGAGACGGCGGCCGGCGACCACCTCCAGGTCGAGTGGGCGCTCTGGCTGACCGGGCACCAGCTCGCCCGGGGCGAGGCGCCCTGGCAGGACCCGTACTCCTTCCAGCCGGAGGCCGAGCCGACCGTCAGCCTCCAGGGCTGGCTCTTCGGTCTTCCCTACTGGCTTCTCCGCCTGCTCTTCGGCCAGTCGGGCGGCTACAACGCCTTCCTCCTGCTCACGTTCGTGGGTGCGGGCGCGCTCACGACGTGGTGGCTGCGCGAGCTCGGCCTCCCGCGCGGCGCCGCGCTCGTCGGCGGCTTCGCCTTCGCGCTGGCGCCGTACCGCGCCGGGCAGAGCACGGGCCACCTCCTGGGCCCGATCTCGCTGCTCCTGCCCCTCTGCCTGCTCCTCGTCGAGCGCCGCCTGCTCGTGGCCGCCGCGCTCGCGCTTGCGGCGATCCCGCTCTCGGGCCAGACCCACCTCGCGCTCGGCGCGCTCCCGCTCGTCGTCGCCTACGCCTGGCTCCGCCACCCCTCGCGCCGACTCCGCCGAGCCGCCCTTCTCGCCCTCCCGAGCGTCGCGGCGGGCATCCTCGTCCAGCAGGTCGTGATCGAGGGCTCGATCGCGGGCGGCGGCCGCAGTCTCGCGTCGGTCGGCCGCTACTCGGCGTCGTGGAGCGACCTCGTCACGCGCAGCGCCGCCAACGGCGTCGAGCGCTTCATCTTCGTCGGCTGGCTGACGCCGGTGCTCGCCGCCGTGGGCCTCGTGCTGCTCTGGCGGAGCGCCCGGCGAGGACTCGCGCTGCTGCTCGGCCTGGGGGCGCTCGTGCCCGTCGTGCTCGCGCTAGGGACGACGACACCGGTGTACGAGCCGCTCTGGCGCTGGTTCCCGCCGCTCCACTACCCGCGCGTGCCGGAGCGCGTGATGCCGGTCGCGTGCCTGGCGCTCGCCGCCCTCGTCGCCTTCGCCGTCGTGCGGGCCCGCGCCTGGTGGGTGGTGGCGCTCGTGCTCGCGGCGCTCGCGCTCGACCTGCGGACGCCGCTCTTCGGCGCCACCGAGGCTGACGGCGGCAACCGCGCCTACGCCGCGCTCTCCGGGGACGGGATCCTGCTCGAGCTGCCCGTCTTCCGGCCCGACATGCACTACGGGAGCGTCTACCTCTCCTACGTCCAGGCCTCGCCGCGCGAGCGGCTCCAGGGCTACTCCACGGTGGCGCCGACAATCGCAGACCGGGTAGCGCGGCAGCTGCGGCCGCTCTCCTGCGGCCGGGGCGAGATCCCGGCGCGCGTCGCGTACATCGCGGTGCACCGCGCGCTCTACCGGCAGAGCCGCTACTTCGGCGCGGACTGCCCCGACCGGGCCGAGGCGATGCTGCGCGAGCGCGGCTGGCGGCTGCTCGAGCGGGACGGCGAGGTCGCCGTCTACGCCCCGGGTACTACATCCCCATGACGTGATAGCCGGCGTCGACGTAGAGCGTCGTCCCGGTCACGTTCTTCGCATCCTCCGAGAGCAGGTAGGCCGAGGCGGCCGCGACGTCGTCCGCCTCGATGTGCCGGCGCATCGGCGCGCGCTCGACGAAGGCGGACTCCATCTCGGTGAAGCCGGAGATCGAGCGGGCGGCGAGCGTGCGCACGGGCCCGGCCGAGACGGCGTTCACCCGAATCTCCTTCTCGCCGAGATCCCAGGCGAGGTACTTGACCGACGCGTCGAGGGTCGCCTTCGCCACGCCCATCACGTTGTAGTGCGGCACCGCGCGCTCGCCGCCGAGATAGGTCATCGTCACGATCGAGCCGCCGCCGGCCTTCGCCATCAGCGGCTCTGCAGCGCGTGCGGTGGCGACGAGCGAATAGGCGCTGATGTCCACGGCCATCCAGAAGCGGTCGCGCGGCGTGTCCGTGAAGCGGCCCTCGAGATCCTCGGCCGCGGCGAATGCAACCGAGTGGACGAGCAGGTCGAGCTCGCCGTCCCAGAGCTCGCCGACCTCGTCGAAGACGCGCGCCACGTCCTCGTCGGAGCGGACGTCGCACGCGGTCACGAGCTTCGAGCCGACCGAGCCGGCGAGGTCGCGCACATTGCTCTCGATCCGCTCGCCCTGGAAGGTGAACGCGAGCTCGGCGCCCTCCTCGGCCAGGCGTCTGGCGACCGCCCAGGCGATCGAGCGTTTGTTCGCGACGCCGAGGACGAGCGCGCGTTTTCCGGCGAACCTGCTCATCGGCCGCGGAGTCTACGGCACCCCGGAAACCCTTTGGCTACTGTGCCGTCGTGCGCCGGCTGCTAGCGCTCTCGACGACCGGAGTGGCGCTGTTGCTGGCGTCGGCTGCGACCGCTGCCCTGCAGCCGGTCGAGCGCCGCGGAGGCGAGGTCGCGCAGCCCGTCGTCCGCGCCGGGAAGATCGTCGTTCCGGCCACGCACCGCCGCGGCCGGCTGACGGTGATCCTGACGCTGGGACAGCCCCCGCTCGCCGCCTACTCGCGCACGCTCGCGTCCCGCTCGCAGGCCCGGAGGATCGACGTGCACAGCGCGTCCTCGCGCGCCTACACCGCCGGCCTGCTGCGCGCGCAGGCCCGGGCACAAGTCGCCCTCCGCCGCGCGATCCCCTCCGCCACCGTCCAGCGCCACTACACGCTCCTCCTGAACGGGATGGCGGTCGACATCCCGGCGAAGCAGCTCGCGCGGGCGGCCGGCCTCTCCTTCACGCACAAGCTCTACCCCAGCCTCCGCTACACGCTCGCCCTCGACCGCAGCCCCGACCTGATCGGGGCGAAGGCGCTCGCGGCAGCGGGCGGTGGCAGCGGCGAGGGGATCAAGGTCGGGATCGTCGACGATGGGATCGACCAGACGAACCCGTTCTTCGACCCGGCCGGCTACAGCTACCCGGAGGGCTTCCCCAAGGGCGGGACGAAATGGACGAGCCCGAAGGTGATCGTGGCCCGCTCCTTCGTCGGCGCCGGCGCGGACGACCGCAGCCGCCTCGCCGTCGACCCGAAGGCCTCCTTCCACGGCACCCACGTCGCCGGGATCGTGGCGGGGAACGCCGGCACGACCGCCCCCGCCGGCCGCGACCACCCTCGGACGACGGGGCTGAGCGGGATCGCGCCGCGGGCGCAGGTCGGGAATTACCGCGTCTTCAACGTGCCCACCTTCGCGGGGCACGTCGGGAACACTCCGGAGATCGTCGCCGCCTTCGAATCGGCCGTGCGCGACGGGATGGACGTGATCAACTTCTCCGGCGGCGGGCCCCAGGCCGACCCGGAGAGCGACGCGCTGATCGAGGCCGTGCGCAACGTCTCCGCGGCAGGTGTCGTCCCGGTGATCTCGGCCGGGAACGACCGCGACGACTACGGGCTCGGCTCGGCCGGCTCGCCCGGAACGGCGCCCGACTCGATCTCCGTCGCCGCGCTCTCGAACACTCATTTCTTCGCCCCGGCCCTGACGCTCACCTCGGCCGACGCGCCGGACACGGTCAAGCAGGTGCCGTTCGTCGCCGGCGCGGGCGGCCCTGCCCCCACCGCGTGGGGCAGCCGCGACCAGCTCCTCGTCGACGTCGGCTCGGTGATCTCGGTCGCGGGGACGCCGACGCCGCGCAGCCTCTGCGGGCCGCCCGGGAACGCGAACGGCGGCCGGACGCCGCTCCCCGTGGGCTCGCTGGCGGGCGCGATCGCGCTTGCGACGCGGGGCGACTGCGCGTTCGTCGTCAAGGCGGAGCGGGCGAAGGCGGCAGGCGCGATCGGCCTCGTCCTCGTGGACAACCGCTCCGGTGAGGCGAACACGATCCCGATCCCGCTCGAGCTTCCGGCCGGAATGATCTCCGACCTCGACGGATCCCGGCTCTTCACCTACCTCGGCAGCCACGGCGGTCGCGCCACCGTCCGGGTCGGCGACGACCCGCTCGAGCTCCAAACGGGCCGCGGCGGCGTCGTCACGAGCTTCTCCTCGGCCGGCCTGACCGCCTTTGGGCACCAGCTGAAGCCGGACGTGGGCGCGCCGGGCGGGGCCATCCTCTCCTCGACGCTGCCTGTCGCCGGTGGCCCCTTCGCCGTCTTCGACGGGACGAGCATGGCCGCGCCGCACGTCGCCGGCGCGGCCGCGCTCCTGCTCCAGCGGCACCCGTTCTGGTCGCCCCGCCAGGTCAAGTCGGCGCTCGTCTCGACGGCGGCCCCGGCCTGGGCGGACACCGCCCGCACCGCCGAGGCGCCCGTCCTGCTCTCCGGGAGCGGGCTCGTGGACGTCGTCGCGGCCAACGACCCGAAGCTTTTCACCGATCCCGTCTCGCTCTCGTTCGGCGACCTGAACGTGACCCACGGCGCCGCAGCCAACGCGCTCCTGCTCTCCCTGACCGACGCCGGGGGCGGCGCCGGCACCTGGGACGTCGAGCTGAAGGCGCAGGGCCAGCCACGCGGCGTGTCGATCGACGTGCCCGGGTCGATCTCGATCCCGCCCGGCGGCCAGCTGCTCCTCCCCGTGAGCGCCCGCGCAGCCGCCGACGCCGCTCCGGGCGAGGCGTACGGCTTTCTCCTCCTCCACCGGGGCTCGACCGTGCGCAAGGTCGCCTACGCGCTGCTCGTGACGCGCCCCGGGCTCGCGCAGGCGCCGGTGCTCCCCCTCCGCCAGTTCCAGACCGGTGACACCCGCAAGGGCGTCTCGCGCGCTTCGGTCTACAAGTACCCGAATGCCGCGTTCGGCCCCTCGGCCGACTATCGCAGCGGGCAGCCGGTGGACGAGAGCGGCGCCGAGACCCTCTACCGGATCCGGATCGACGAGCCGGCTGTCAACCTCGGCGCGGCCGTGATCTCCTCGTCGCCCGGCTCGCTCATCCACCCCTGGGTGCTCGGCTCCGCGGACGAGAACGACGTCCAGGGCTACGCCGGCACGCCCGTGAACGTGAACAACCTCACCATCGACTACCCGCTCGACATCGGGGCCGGGGGCACGGTCTTCCCGCGCACGAAGGCCTACTACGTCTCGGTCGACTCGGGGCGCAACGCGTTCACGGGCCGGTCGCTCGCGGGCGCCTACCTCCTCCGCGCCTGGGTCAACGACGTCGACCCGCCGCTGCTCGGCCTGATCACGGAGCGGGTCTCCGCCGGGCGGCCCACGATCGCCCTGCGCATCCTCGACGACGGCGCCGGCGTCGATCCCTTCTCGCTCGTGATCGGCTACCGGAACGCGCTGATCGCCGCCGCGGCGTACGACCCCGTCACGGGGACCGCGATCTTCGCCCTCCCGCCTACCGCGCCCGTCCTCAAGGCCGGAAAGCGGCAGGTCGCCGCGGAGGCCGCCGACTTCCAGGAGGCGAAGAACGTCGACTCCGTCGGCGACCAGCTGCTCCCGAACACCGCGTTCGCGCGCGGACCGGTCACGGTGGTGGCTGGGCCGTCGGCGACGTGGCTCGCGCCGGAGGTGAACGAATGCGCGGCGAAGAAGGCGCCGCTGCTCGTCCTCGCCGGCTCGACCGTCAAGGTCAGCTCGGTTCGTTTCTTCGACGGCGACCGGAGGATCGCGGCCGGCAAGGCGGAGGGCGCGGGCCTGTACGGGGCGACGTGGACGCGGGGCGGCGCCGTGAAGGGCAAGCACACGCTGCGCGCGGTGGTCACGGACGCCAAGGGCCGCACGTTCGAGGCGAAGCGCCTCGTTCGCGTCTGCTCGTAGCGCGATGAGCCGGGTCGCGGTCGTCACCGGGGCCTCCAGCGGGATCGGGGAGGCGACGGCGCGCGAACTGGCGCAGCGAGGGTGGCGCTGCGTCCTCCTGGCACGGCGGCGGGAGCGGCTGGAGGCGCTTGCGGCCGAGCTCGGCGCCGACGTCGAGGCCTGCGACGTCTCCGACCGCGCCGACGTGGAGCGGGCCGCCGCGGCGGTGCTCGAGCGCCACCCCGCGCTCGGCCTGCTCGTCAACAACGCGGGGATCGCCGGCCGCGGCGACTTCCTCTCGCTGGAGCCGGAACAGATCGAGGCCGTCGCCGCCACCAACTACCTCGGTGGGGTCTGGTGCACGCGCGCCTTCCTCCCCGGGCTCGGCTCGGGCGCCCACGTCGTCAACGTCGTCTCGATCGCCGGCACCGTCGCGGTGCCCGTCTCCGGCCCCTATGCCGCCTCGAAGCACGCGCAGCTCGCGTTCTCGCGCGCCCTCGCCGGGCAGCTCGCTGGGCGCGGGATCGCAGTCCACACCGTGCTGCCCGGCTTCGTCGAGACGGAAGGGTTCCCTCAGCGGGGCCGGATCCCGGGGCCGCTCTACCGGCTCGTGGTCGGGCCCGAGCTGGTGGCGACGCGGCTCGTGGACGCCGTCGAGCGCGGCCGGCGCGAGCTCTACGTCCCGCGCTGGTACCGCGTCTTCGCGCTCGCACAGGTGCTCGCCCCGGGCCTCGTCGCCCGGCTCGCGCGCCGCAGCTAGCTGTCGACGACGGTCCGCCGGGTGCGCGCAGCAGCGCTGACGATCCCCGTCACGAGCTCGTAGTTGATCGTCCCGGCGACCCGGGCATGCTCCTCGGCCTCGACCCCGTGGCCGAGCAGCGTCACGGGTGTCCCCGGTGGCAGCTCGCGGTCGAGCTCGACGGCGAGGGCGTCCATCGAGATCGTCCCGACGACCCGGCGGCGCTCGCCGGCGACCCTGACCTCGGTTCCGGTGAGCGCGCGCCGGAAGCCGTCCGCGTAGCCAACCGGCACGATCCCAATCCAGGTGGGCCGCTCGGCCACGTAGCGGCGGCCGTAGCCGGTCGACTCGCCCGGCGCGAGCAGCTTGACCTGGGCGAGCTCCGACTCCCAGCGCAACACCGGCTCGAGCCCGTCCACCGCGGGCGACTCGCCGAACGGGGAGAGCCCGTAGAGCGCGATCCCACAGCGGGCGGCGTCGAAGCGGGCATCGGGATAGCGGAGCGCGCCGGCGCTGTTCGCGATGTGCCGGGTCAGCTCCGGGAAGCCGTTCGTCGCCAGCCGGAAGCGCTCGATCTGCGTCGCCGTGAAGGCCGCGTCGCAGTCGGCCGAGGCGAAGTGGCTCATCAGGCCGACGACGTCGCGGTCCGGCGTCGGGAGCTCCGAGAGGCCCCAGCGGCCCATCCCCGTGTCGAGCTTCAGATGGACGCGCACGCCCTCGGGAACCTCGCCGTCCGCGATCGTCAGCTCGAGCCTCGCCTCGCGCGCCTCGGCGATCTCGCGGCTCGACGCCGGCCCGAGCACGAGTGTGCGGACCGTGCCGAGCTCCGCCCGGAGGGCGAGCGCCTCGGGCACGGTCGCGACGCAGACGGCCGTCGCCCCCGACCCCAGCGCGGCCGCGGCGACATCGGCGGCGCCGTGCCCGTAGCCGTCGGCCTTGACCACGGCCCAGAGCTCGGCTCCGTCGAGCGCGCGGAGCAGGGTCCGCGTGTTCCGGCGGACGGCGCCGAGGTCGACGGTGAGGTCCGAGCGGGCCATCAGACCTCCACCGTCATCGTGTCCCAGGCGAAGGTGATCCCCCGCCCGACCTTCGCTGCGAGCCGGACGAGGTCGTCGTGGCCGAGTCCGTCGACCTCCTCCACGTGGCCGAGCACCACCCGCTCGGCGCCGAGCGCGTCCACGAGCGCGAGCGTGTCCTCGAAGGTCGCCTCGAACCGGAGGATCGGGTGGTCCTCGTGGATCTTCCGCTCGCCGGTGAAGGGGTCGTGCTCGCACACGCCCATCGGCAGCACGGCGAGGTCGGCGCCGCGCACCTCGGGTGGCGGCGTCCAGTCGTGGGTCTCGTCCATCGCCACGAGCAGCCGCCTGCCGTCCGCCTCGACCTCGAACGCGTAGACGTAGTCCTCGTGGAGCCGAAAGGGCCGGACCGTCCCGCCGGGAAGCTCCACCACCTCCCCGTCCCGCAGCTCGTGCACCCGCACCCAGCCCCGGCTCTCCATGAACTCGAGGTGGTCGCGCAGCCCCAGCCGGACGCGTGCGTCGTGCGCCACCTGCTCCGGGAGGTAGACGTCGGTCGGTCGGCGCCGGGCAGGGTCGGGCGGCCAGTCCCTGAACCCGCTCAGGGCGCGGGACTCCCACACGCGCCGCCCCATCGTGTGATCGGGATGCCAGTGCGAGTAGAAGCAGGCCGCAATCTCAGTCACGCCCGAGCGGTCGAGCTGGAACTTCGCCTCCTCCGGCGTGTCGAACAGGACGTCGGGGCCGTGGACGAAGACGCTCGGGCCCGTGCGCGCGTACGGGACGCCGCGCTCGCGGGCCTCGACGCAGATGCGGCAGCCGCAGCCGGGGCGCGGCGTCGTTGTGGCGCCGCCGGAGCCGAGGATCTCGACCTTCATCCTCCGGATGCTAGGGACGGACGTGCGGGAGGGCGGCCGCAACGTCGCTCGCGATCAGCCCCGAGGCACGGCTCGCGTGGACGGCCGCGAGCCCGTGCGCGACGGCGGCGGCGGCCGCGGCGAGGCGTGGCTCGAGCCCCTTCGCCAGGTAGGCAGCAACGACCCCGGTGAGCACGTCGCCCGAGCCGGCGGTCGCGAGCGAGGGCGGCCCGGGCGCCGTCACGAGCACGCCCTCGCCCGGCGCCGCGACGAGCACCTCCGAGCCCTTGAGCAGGCAGACGCAGTTGAACCGGGCTGCCGCCTCCCTCACGGCCTCGAGCCGGTGCTCGTCGATCCAGGCGGGCTCGCGGCCGAGCAGGTGGCCGAGCTCGCCCGAATGCGGGGTCAGGACCACGGGCGCGCTCCATTGCCCGCGCTCCAGCTCGAAGAGCGCGTCGGCGTCGAGGACGACCGGGACTTCCGCGTCCCGGAGCAGTCGGTCGCGGAGCTCCGTCGCTTCGGGTGTCCGGCCGAGGCCGGGACCGATCGCGAGCGCGCGGGCCTTGCCGAGCACGCCGTCGAGGTCGGCCCAGGTCACCTTGACGGGCTCGAGTAGCTGCGTCTCCACGGCCGGCAGCGAGCTCTCGGGGACGGCGACAGCAACGTAGCCCGCGTCGGCCCGGAAGGCGGCGAGCGCCGCGAGGCAGATCGCACCCGTCGTGCCGGGCGCGCCGCCGACGAGGAGGACAGCGCCCGCCGTGTACTTCGTGTCCCGCCGGCCCTTGCGCGGGACGAGGTCGAGGAGCTCCGGCCCGGCGAGCGAGTGCTCGGTCGCGGCGGCCTCGAGCCCGATCTCGCTCACGATCACGTCGCCCGCGTGGAACTGCCCCGGCGCGACCGCGAGCCCGACCTTGGGGCCGTGGAAGGTGACGGTGACGTCCGCGCGAACCGCCGGACCGGAGACCTCGCCGGTGGAGGCGTCCACCCCGGAGGGCACGTCCACCGCGAGCACCGGCACCCCGGCCGCGTTGATCCGCTCGATCATGGCAGCGGCCTCAGGGCGCGGCTCGCCGGCGAACCCCGTCCCGAAGAGCGCGTCCACGATCACGTCCGCCTGCTCGACCGCAGAGGTCTCGACAGCGTCGAGCCCGCCGTCGCGGAGGATCCGGGCCGCGATCCGGCCGTCCCCGCCGTTCGAGCCGCCGCCGCAGACGACGGCGACGCGCCGCGCATCCGGGAAGCAGCGCCGCAGCTCGGCGGCGACCGCGGCGCCGGCGCGCTCCATCAGCTCGTGCGCGCTGGCGGGGAAGCCGGGGTAGCGCTCCTCCGCGGCGCGCATCTCGGCCGCAGAGTAGAGCGGGCGGAGCCCCTCAGGCATCCGCGACGACGGCGACCGCCGAGGCGAGCTCGCGCGAGTGGGTCATCGAGAGGTCGATCGCGCCCGCGCCCCTCGCCTCGGCCCACGTGGCCACCCGGCCGGAGAGGCGCACCGACGGCTTCGGGCGGCCGGCGATCTCGATGTCCGTCCACGCGAACGCCCGGGCGACGCCGAAGCCGAGCGCCTTGCCGACCGCCTCCTTGCCGGCGAACCTCCCCGCGTAGCTCTCGGCCGGGTTCTTCTTCCCGTCGCAGTACGCCTGCTCGGCAGCGGTGAAGCAGCGGTCGCGGAAGCCTGGGTAGCGGTCGAGCGCACGGCGGATCCGCTCGATCTCGATCAGGTCGGTGCCGACCTTCATCTCGCGCTGCGATCGATCCAGTCCGGGACGTTCGCCATCGAGCTGAGCACCGCGTCCGGCACGACGCTGGAGTGCTCGAGCGTCTCGGGCCGGAACTTGCCGGTGCGGAGGAGGACGGTCTTCATCCCGAAGACCTGCGCTCCCTGGATGTCCTGCTCGAGGTCATCGGTCACGAGCCAGGTCAGCTCCGGCTCCGCGTCGAGGGCGGCGAGAGCGGCTGAGAAGCAGGCGGCGCTCGGCTTGCCGACGACGGTGGCGTCGACGCCGGTGGCGTACTCGAGCCCCGCGACGAACGAGCCAGCGTCGAGCATCGGCCCCCGAGAGGTCTGCCACCACTTGTTCTTGTGCAGGCAGTAGAGCTCGGCGCCCGCCTGCACCTCGGTGAAGGCGCGGGCGAGGTTCATGTAGCTGAAGACCTGGTTCGGCTCGAGCGTCTCGTCACAGCCGCCGACGAGCACCGCGTCGGCCGTGTCGCCGACGAGCTCGATCCCCGTCAGGTCGGGCACGATCGCGGACATCACGAGCGCGTAGACCCGCTTCCCCTCGAGCGCGCGGGCAGCCGCCATCGGCGTCGTCTGCAGCTCCTCGTCCTCGAGCTCGAAGCCCATCTCGCGCAGCTCCTCCGCGAGGGCGACTCGGGCACGGGTCGAGTTGTTCGTGACGAAGCGGAGCCGGTGCCCCTCCTCCCGCAGCCGAGAGACCGCGTCGACGGCCCCGGGGATCGCTTCGCCGGAGACGTGGAGCACTCCGTCCACATCGAGCAGAATGGCCGCCATGGAGCCGGAGTCTATTCGCGTCACCCGGTCGGTCGCCGTTCCCCTGGCGGAGATCGCGCTGCGCTTCTCGCGCTCGAGCGGGCCCGGAGGCCAGCACGCGAATACCTCGGAGACGCGTGTCGAGGCGCTGTTCGACGTCGAGGCCTCCCAGTCGCTGAGCGCCGCTCAGAAGCGCCGGGTCGTCGGCAAGGCAGGGCCGCTCCTCCGGGCCGTCGCGCAGGACGAGCGAAGCCAGCTCCGCAACCGGGAGCTCGCAGTTGAGCGGGTCTTGGAGCAGCTCCGGCAGGCGCTCAAGGTCGAGCGGCGGCGCGTGCCGACGAAGCCGAGCCGAGCCGCTAAGGAGCGCCGGCTCGAGGAGAAGAAGCGCCGCGGCGAGCGGAAGCGGCTCCGGCGCAGCCTCGATTGATGTTGGGGGCGCCGCGGATCCACGTGGACGCCTGCGAGTCGACGCAGCTCCTGCTCGACCCCGCCGGGCCGGAGGGTGCGATCGCGACGACCGACCACCAGACGGGTGGGCGGGGGCGGCTCGGCAGGCGCTGGGAGGAGACACCCGGCACGGCCGTGCTCGTCTCCGTGCTCCTGCGCCCGCCGGCGGGGCGGCGCGTCCAGGAGCTGTCGCTCGTTGCGGCGGTCGCGGTCGCGCAGGCGGTCGAGGACGCGACCGGGCTCGAGGCCGGGATCAAGTGGCCGAACGACGTCCTGCTCGGCGGCCGCAAGGTCGCGGGGATCCTCGCCGAGCTGCGCAGCGGCGCCGTCGTGTTGGGGATCGGGCTGAACGTGAATCAGGAGGAGGGGGAGCTACCCGAGCGCTCCGTCCTCCCGGCCGGCTCACTCCGGACTGCCGACGGCCGCGAGCGCGACCGCGAGCAGGTGCTCGGCCTCCTGCTCGGCCGGCTGGACGCGGCCTACGCCGACTGGCGTGCAGGCGGCCTGGAGGCGCTCCTCTCCGAGCTCGCTACCCGCGACCGCCTGCGGGGCAGGGCGGTCACCGCGGACGGCGTGGACGGCGTCGCGGAGGGGATTGAGGCGGACGGCCGCCTGCGGGTGCGGACCGAGTCCGGCCCCCTGCTCGTCGAGAGCGGCGAGGTGCGCATCGAGGCGCAAGATTCCTGACGAACGGGCGTCTTGACCGATGCCGCCATGGAAACGCCCGCAGACTTCGGAACCGGACTTCGCGCCCACTTGGGCCTCGAGGAGACGCCCGCGCCCGTCGCCGAGCCCGAGGCAGCCCCCGTCGAGGAGCCGCTGGAGCTCGAGCCGATAGTCCTCGAGCCCGTGGCGCTCGTCCCCGCCCCGCCCGCGGTCAACGACGACGTCCGCCGCCTCGAGCAGGAGCGGGTCCTGGCCGAGCGGGAGTGGGAGCTGGCCGAGCGCGAGGGACTGCTCGCCCGCCGCTCGGCGGCCGTGCTCGCTCAGGTGCAGGCGCTCTACGACGAGCTGCACGGCGACCTGCCGGCACTCGAGGACGAGCTCGCCGTGATCCGAGCCCGGCGGGCAGCCCGGCCGGCATGAGCCCGGCTTTGCGCGGCCTGGCGGAGCGGTTCCGCTCCGACCGCCTCGTTCGCTGGAGCGCCTACGGCGCCGTCCCGATCGTCTGGCTCGCGGTCGCCCTCGACCCGGGCCTGCTCGTGCTCCTGCCGCTGCTCGTCGCCTCGCTCTGGGTCTGCTTCCGCTGGGGCCCCGCCGAGCGCTCGCCCGACCTCGACGCGGAGTGGCTGGAGCTCTAGCTACTCGACGGTGACGGTCTTCGCGAGGTTGCGCGGCTGGTCGACGTTGAGCCCGCGCAGCCGCGCGATCCGGTAGGCGAGGAGCTGCAGCGGCACGATCGCGAGCGCGGCCTGAAGGAACGCCGGGGACTCGGGGACGTAGATCACGTCGTCGGCGTGGTGCTGGATGTCCTCGTTCCCGTCCGTGGCGATCGCGATCACATGCGCGCCCCGGGCCCGGACCTCCTGGATGTTGGAGACGAGCTTGTCGTAGACGTGGATGTTCGTCGCCACGACCACGACCGGCGTGTCCGCGTCGAGCAGCGCGATCGGCCCGTGCTTCATCTCGCCCGCCGAGTAGGCCTCGGTCGGGATGTACGAGATCTCTTTCAGCTTCAGTGCGCCCTCGAGCGCCACCGGGAGGCCGATGTGGCGGCCGAGGTAGAGGAAGAACGGCGCCTCGCAGTAGCGCTGCGCGATCTCCTCGATCGGGTGGTCGCCGTCGAGGAAGCGCTCGAGCTTGTTGGGCAGGTCGTAGAGCTCGTCGAGGATGAACTCGCGCTCCTTCGGCGGCAGCGTCTCCCGCACCTCCGCGAGCTTGAGCGCGACCAGGTAGAGGAGCGCGACCTGCGCCGTGAACGTCTTCGAGGCGGCAACGCCGACCTCGAGCCCGCTGCGCGTGTAGAGGACCGAGTCGACCTCGCGCGTGATCTGCGAGCCCATCATGTTGGTGATCGCGACCGTGCGGGCGCCGAGCTGGCGCGCGAGCCGCATCGCCTGGATCGTGTCGCGGGTCTCGCCCGACTGGGAGATCCCGATCACGAGCGTGTCGTCGTCGATCACCGGGTTGCGATAGAGCCACTCGGAGGCAATGTCCGGCTCGACGGGGATCCGGGCCCACTCCTCGATCACGTAGCGCCCGACGACGCCTGCGTGGTAGGAGGTGCCGGCCGAGAGGATGACGATGCGGCGGAGGTCCTTGACGTCCTGCTCGCTCAGGCCAAGGCCATCGAGCACGAGCTTGCCGTGGCGGACGCGGTCGCCGATCGTCTCCGCGACGGCCTCCGGCTGCTCGTAGATCTCCTTGAGCGTGAACGTCTCGTAGCCGCCCTTCTCGGCGCCCTCGTCGTCCCAGTCCAGTTCGATCGTGTCGAGGGTGAGCTCGTTGCCGTCCACGTCGTGGAAGACCGCGCCCTCGGGCGTCAGCGTGACGATGTTCCCGTCCTCTGGGAACTGGACGAGTCGCGTCTCGCTCAGGAACGCGGCAGCGTTCGAGGCGACGAACATCTCGCCCTCGCCCACCCCGATCACCATCGGGGTCTGGTGCCGCGCTCCGACGAGCACGTCCGGGTGGTCGTGGTGGATCGCGACGAAGGTGAAGTGCCCCTCGAGGTCGGCGTAGACCGCGCGCACGGCGGCGGTGAGATCGCCGTCGTAGCGCTCCTCGATCAGGTGTGTGACCGTCTCCGCGTCCGTCTCGGAGGTAAAGGTGTGGCCGCGCTCCAGCAGCCCGTCCCGGAGCTCGCGGTAGTTCTCCACGATCCCGTTCAGGACGATCGCGAGCGTCGAGTGGTCGCAGCCGACGAGCGGGTGCGCGTTCGCCTCGGTGACGCCGCCGTGGGTCGCCCAGCGGGTGTGGCCGAGGCCGTGGCGCGAGACCGAGCCGTTCGGGCCGGCGACGAGCTTCAGGTTCTGGAGGTTCCCGACCGCACGCACGTACTCGAGCCCGTGCTCCTCACGCAGCGCGATCCCGGCCGAGTCGTAGCCCCGGTACTCGAGCCGCTGGAGCCCCTCGAGGAGAAGCGGCTTCGCCTCTCTCGGCCCGACGTATCCGATGATTCCGCACACCCTGAAGCTCCTTCCGCTCACACTTCGGGTGAAGCGCCACCCTGCCGAACCTGCAGGGGCATCCTGTCCGGAATCGGGCCCCTGGAAACGCACAAGAGCCCGGCGCCGTCCGCTTGTGGACTAGCCGAGCTCAGCCTTGACGAGCGTGGCGATCCTAGCACAGAGCTCTGCGGCCTCTTCCTTCGTCGCAGCCTCGCCGAGCACGCGGACGAGCGGCTCGGTACCCGAGGGCCGGACGAGAACGCGGGCGCTGCCGGCGAGCTCGCGGTTCAGCCGCTCCATCTCGTCGAGGATCGCCTGGGAGACCACAGGATGGGCGACCCGGACGTTCTCCTTCGCCTGGGGGTGACGGGTGAGCCTGCCCGCAGCGGTGCGGAGGTCGGTGTCCTTCAGGGCCGCGCAAAGCAGGAGCGCCGCCGCGAGCCCGTCGCCGGTGACGTGGTCGCGCAGGCAGATCACGTGCCCCGACTGCTCGCCGCCGAGGATCCCGCCCTCGCGGTGGAGCGCCTCGAGCACGTAGCGGTCGCCGACGGCGGTGGTGACGACGCGGACGCCGTGCTCGGCCATCAGCTTGTGGAAGCCGAGATTCGTCATCACCGTCACCGCAACGAGGTCGACGCCGAGGTGGAGCGCGAGGATCGCGAGGATCTGGTCGCCGTCGACGGCCTCGCCGGTGGAGTCGACCGCGAGCATCCGGTCGCCGTCCCCGTCGAAGGCGACGCCGAGATGGCACCCGGCCTCGACGACTTTCTTGCTCAGAGCACCTAAGTCCGTCGCGCCGCAGCCCTCGTTGATGTTGGTGCCGTCGGGGGCGTCGCCGATCGCATGCACTTCGGCGCCCAGGCGCTCGAAGGCCTTCGGGGCGATCCCGGAGTAGGCGCCGTTCGCGCAGTCGACGGCGATCCGGAGCCCGGCGAGGTCGGAGCCGAAGCGCTCCAGGATGTGATCCATGTAGCTGTCGGTGGCGACGTCGACGCGGTCGATCGTGCCGCCGCCGGGAGCGGGGGCGTCGAGGAGGGCCTCGATCTCTTCCTCGGCGGCGTCGGAGAGCTTGTGGCCGGCGCGGTCGAAGAACTTGACCCCGTTGTACTCGGCGGGGTTGTGCGAGGCGGAGATGACGACGCCGAGGTCGAGCTTGAGCAGAGCGACCGCGGGGGTCGGCAGGACGCCTGCGAGGACGGCATTGCCGCCGGCGGCGACCACGCCCCGCGCGAACGCCTCCTCGAGCTCCGGGCCCGAGCCGCGGGTGTCGCGGCCGACGAACACGCGGCCGCCGCCCGACCACAGGGTCGAGGCCTTGCCGAGCCGCTCGACGAACTCGGCGGTCAGGTCCTCGCCGACGACGCCTCGGACGCCGTCCGTCCCGAAGTAACGCCGCAAGCGGCGGTTAGCGCTTCGAGAACTGCGGCGCCTTGCGCGCCTTGTGCAGTCCGGCCTTCTTGCGCTCGACCTTGCGGGCGTCTCGCGTGAGGAAGCCCTCGCGCTTGAGCGGGATCCGCAGCTCCGGGTCGACCTCGACGAGCGCGCGGGCGATCCCGTGCCGGACCGCACCGGCCTGGCCGGTCGGGCCGCCGCCGTGGACGCGGACGCGGAAGACATACGTGCCCTCGAGCCCGGCCACCTTGAGCGGGGCCAGCGCGGCGACGCGATGCGTCAGCCGCGGGAAGTAGTCCTCGAGCGTCCGGCCGTTGAACCACGTCGTCCCGTCGCCGGGGCGCAGGATCACGCGCGCGACGGACGTCTTGCGCTTGCCGGTACCCAGATATTGCGCCTGCTCTGCCACTCGTCCTCCTAGACGTCCAGATCCTTGGGCGCCTGCGCCTCGTGCGGATGCACAGGCCCCGCATAGATCTTCAGCTTGGTGATCTGCTGGCGCGCGAGCCGGTTCCGGGGCAGCATCCCCTTGACGGCCTTCCGCAGCACCTCGGTCGGGCGGCGGTCGAGCTGCGTGCGGAGGCTCCGCGAGCGCAGGCCGCCGGGATAGCCCGAGTGCGAGTGGTACATCTTCTGGTCGAGCTTCTGCCCCGTGACCGCGATCTTCTCCGCGTTGATCACGACGACGAAGTCACCGGTGTCCACGTGCGGCGTGTACTCGGGCTTGTTCTTGCCCCGCAGCATGTCGGCGATCTGGGTCGCCAGCCGGCCGAGGGTCTTGCCCTCGGCGTCGACGAGATACCACTCGCGAGTGATCTCTCCGGGCTTGGCTGTCCAGGTTTTCGTCGTCATCTCACAGAAAGGGGGCGGACTGAGCGCCCGCCGGCGGGTGATTGTAGCAAGATCCAGAGGGCGGGCAGGACGACGAGGGCGGTGGCGCCGAGCGAGAGGGCGACAACTCCGAAGGCGCTGTACGCGGCCCCGCCGAGCAGCACGAGCGTCACCGCGGTGATGCTCGAGAGCGCGTCCGTGAGCCCGATCAGGCGCCCTCGCTCGGACGGCTGCGTCCGGTCGGCCAGCTCGGTGACGGCCGCCACATACGAGATGTTCCAGCCGAGCCCGAGCAGGAAGAGCGAGGCCGACATCCAGAAGACGCTGTCCAGCCAGGCGAGCCCGAGGGTGGAGACGCCCATCAGGAGGAGCCCCCCGACCTGGCCCTGTCGCCTCCCGACCCGGTCGACGACCGCGCCGACCACCATCACGAGCGAGTACATGCCGACGATGTGCAGGCTGATCACGGTGAACACGTCGGTCTGGTGGTGGCCGTGGTCGAGCACGACGTAGCCCGTCAGGTTCATCACCGAGACCATCCCGCCGAAGCTCGCGACGCCCGCGACGAGCGCCGTCGGGACGCCCGGACGGCGTATGAGCTCGCGGAGCGGCGCCGCTGCACCGGGCTCGACGCCGCCCGCCTCGAAGTGCAGGCGGCGCGCGATCGTGCGCGGGTCCGGCCGGACCGAGAGGACGAGGCCGAGCCCGACGACCATGATCCCGGCGGCGGCGAGCCACGGCACGACCAGCGATTCGAGCGACAGCTCCTTCCCCGCGAAGAGCGGCCGGAAGACGAGCGGGCCGAGCGCGGCGCCGAAGAGCGCGCCGAAGAGGACGTAGGAGATCCCGCGCGCCCGACGCTCGGGCGGGTACATGTCCGCCGCGGCCGCGCGCGAGAGCAGGATCGTCCCCTGGCCGACGCCGACGAGCGCGAAGCCCACGATCACGAGCGTCGCCGAGGCGAGCTTGCAGCCGAGCGCCGTCGTCAGGCACCCGGCGATCCCGGCGACGCAGCCGGCGGCGAGGATCGGGACACGCCCGTAGCGGTCCATCAACCGGCCGGCCGGGAAGGCGACGAAGCCTCCGCCGAGCAGGAAGATCGCCGGCCCGAGCCCGAGGATGCTCTCGACCCCGGTCACGAGCACGAGCGTCACCGTCGCCACGGCGACCGCGAGCTGCACCATCCCGGAGACCGACGTCAGCGTTGCCGCAAGCAGGATCGTGTTGCGGCGAACCGGAAACCCGTCCATGGTGCGAGCCTAGCGCCGGGGGAGGGCTCAGGTACTGCGGACGACCAGCACCGAGCAGTCGCAGCGGGCGGCGACGCGGGCGCTGCGCTGCTCGAGGGTCCCGTCCCCGTCGAGCAGCGCCGCTGCGTGGGTCGCTGCCGCGGCGCTCTCGCTCCGCTCGTCGACCGCGCAGACGATCCGCGCGAACACGCCGGCCGGGGCCGCGACGGCGCTCACCGGCCACGCTCGGACGCGAGGGCGGGCCTGCGCAGGGGAGGACTGGCGCGAAGGGAGGCGAGCACCGTCACGGCGAGGATCCCGACGATGGTGGGAAGCGAGACCCAGACGGGGATCTTCCACCAGTCGGCGACCAGCATCTTCGCCCCGACGAAGACGAGGATCGTCCCCAGGCCGGCGTTGAGGTAGCGGAGGCGTCCCATCGTCCCCGTGACGAGGAAGAAGAGGGAGCGCAGGCCGAGCAGGGCGAAGGCATTGGCCGCGAAGACGACGAACGGCTCCGTCGTGATCGCGAGGATCGCAGGGATCGAGTCGACCGCGAAGACGAGGTCGAAGACCGCGACGAGCAGGAATGCCGCCGCGAGGGGCGTGGCCCAGCGCCGGGCGTCCCGCCGGACGAAGAAGCGCGTCCCGTGGTACTCAGCAGTCAGCGGAAAGAACCGGCGGAGCAGCCGCAAGACGGGATTCCGCTCCGGCTCGATCGTGCGCTCGACGTGACGCATGACCTTGAGCCCCGTCAGGACAAGGAAGGCGCCGAAGAGGTACGCAACCCACGCGAACGTCTCGAGGAGCGTCGCCCCGACGACGATGAAGATGCCCCGGAGGACGATCGCGAGCACGATCCCCCAGAAGAGGACCCGGTAGCGGAGCTCCTCCGGCACGGAGAAGTACGAGAAGATCAGGGCGAAAATGAACACGTTGTCGAGCGAGAGGCTCCACTCGACGAGGTAGCCGGACACGTACTGCGCCGCGGTCTCCCCGCCCTGCCACCACCAGAGCAGGCCGCCGAACGCGAGCGCGAGCGACGCCCAGATCGCGGTCAGACCCGCGGCCTCGCGGACGCCGATCGCATGAGCGTCGCGGTGGAGGAGGAGCAGGTCAACGAGGAGCATGAGCACGATGGCCGCCGCGAGCGCGGCCCAGGCCCAGAGAGGAATAGACATCGGTGCGGATACCTCCGGCTGATCGGGAACACATCAGCGGAGGTCTCTCCAGCCTCTCGGCCGGGTCGCCGGGCCGCGAAGCGACCGGATTGGCGACGACACCCTGGGGATACTCCCCTCCGTCTCACCCCACTATAGGAGAAAAATGTTTCGCGTCAAGTTTTTCGTATGATGCGTCGGATGAATCCTGTCGGCTGGACGTTCCTGACGAATCACGGCCATGTGCTCGTCGCGCTCTCGCATGATCCCGAGGCGCGGCTGCGCGACGTTGCCGTCCGGGTCGGGATCACGGAGCGGGCCACGCAAGGAATTCTGCGCGACCTCGTCGCCGCGGGGTACGTGCGCCGGGAGCGGGTCGGGCGCCGCAACCGCTACGAGCTCGAGGAGCGGCTGCCGCTGCGGCACCCGCTCGAGCGCGGGCACCTCGTCAGCGAACTGATCGCTCTCGGCTCGCTCTAGCCCTTCTGCCGGCTCACTCCCACTCGATCGTCGCGGGCGGTTTCGACGAGATGTCGAGCGCGACCCGGTTGATCCCCGGCAGCTCGTTGATGATCCGGCTCGAGATCGTCTCGAGCAGGTCGTAGGGAAGCCGGGCCCAGTCGGCGGTCATCGCGTCCTCGGACGTGACCGCTCGGATCACGATCGGGTAGGCGTAGGTGCGCTCGTCGCCCTGGACGCCGACGGACTTGATCGCGGGGAGGACGGCGAAGCTCTGCCAGAGCTCGCGGTAGAGCCCGGCGCGGCGCACCTCCTCCTGGAGGATCGAGTCGGCGGCGCGAAGCAAGTCGAGCCGCTCGTGCGTGACCTCGCCGATGATCCGGATCGAGAGCCCCGGGCCTGGGAACGGTTGCCGCCAGACCATCCGCTCGGGCATCCCGAGCTCCTCGCCGACCCGGCGCACCTCGTCCTTGAAGAGCAGGCGGAGCGGCTCGACGAGCTCCATCCGCATGTCCGCGGGCAGGCCGCCGACGTTGTGATGCGACTTGATCTTCGCCGCGACCCCGTCCTCGCCGCCCGACTCGATCACGTCGGAGTAGAGCGTCCCCTGGACGAGGAAGCGGACGTCGCCCAGCTTCGCGGCTTCCTCCTCAAAGACGCGGATGAACTCCTCCCCGACCGCCTTCCGCTTCTCCTCGGGGTCGGTCACCCCGGCCAGCTTGGCCAGGAACCGGTCGGCGGCCTGGACGTGGACGAGCGGAACCTGGAAGTGGCCGCCGAAGGTCTCGGCGACCTGCTCGCCCTCGTTCTCGCGCATCAGGCCGTGGTCGACGAAGACGCAGGTCAGCTGGTCGCCGACCGCCTTGTAGACGAGCAGCGCCGCCACGGCGGAGTCGACCCCGCCCGAGAGGCCGCAGATCACACGCTCGCTCCCGACCTGGGCCCGGATCCGCTCGACCTGCTCCTCGATCACGGCGGCGGGCGTCCAGGCGGGCGGCGCCCCGGCGACCTCGTAGAGGAAGTTCTTGAGCACGTCCTGGCCGTGGGGCGTGTGCCGGACCTCGGGGTGGAACTGGACGCCGTAGAGCCGGCGGGCAGGGTCCTCGAACGCGGCCACGGGCGTCGAGGCGGAACGGCCCGTGATGCTCGCGCCGGCGGGCGGGGCGACGACGGTGTCGCGGTGGCTCATCCAGACGGTCTGCGCCTCGGGCAGGCCCTGGAAGAGGGCGCCGGAGCCGCCGTCCAGCTCGGTCTTGCCGAACTCGGACGCTCCCGTGCGGGCGACCTCGCCGCCGAGCTGGAGCGCCATCAGCTGGGCGCCGTAACAGATCCCGAGCGTGGGGATCCCCAGCTCGAAGAGCCCCTCGTCGACGAGCGGCGCGCCCTCCGCGTAGACCGAGGCCGGGCCGCCGGAGAGGATCAGCGCGAGCGGATCGCGCCGCCGCACCTCCTCGGCGGAGATCGAATGCGGGACGAGCTCGGAGAAGACGCGGGCCTCCCGCACGCGGCGCGCGATCAGCTGCGCGTACTGCCCGCCCATGTCGAGGACGAGCACCGGACGCTCCTCGGGGGCGGCGTCCGGAACGGGGAGCGGGTGCACGCTCGCCATCTACTGGCGCCGGTAGTTCGGCGAGTCCTTCGTGATCGTGACGTCGTGCGGGTGGCTCTCGCGCAGGCCAGCGCCGGTGATCCGGACGAAGCGCGTCTCCAGCTTCATCGCCTCGATCGTCGGGGCGCCACAGTAGCCCATCGCCTGCCGGAGTCCCCCGGCGAGCTGGTAGAGGATCGCCTGGACCGGGCCCTTGTAGGGGACGCGGCCCTCGATCCCCTCGGGGACGAGCTTGTCCACGTCCTCGACGTCGCCCTGGAAGTAGCGGTCCTTCGAGAACGACCGGGCCTTCATCGCGCCCAGCGAGCCCATCCCGCGGTACTCCTTGAAGCGCTCGCCCTGGACGAGGATCACGTCGCCCGGGCTCTCGTCCACGCCCGCGAGCATCGAGCCGAGCATGACCGTGTCCGCGCCCGCCGCGATCGCCTTCGCGAGGTCGCCGGAGGAGGTGAGGCCGCCGTCGGCGACGACGGGGACGCCGTGCCGGAGCGCGACCTCGGCGCAGTCGTAGACCGCGGTGATCTGGGGGACGCCGACGCCCGCGACGACGCGCGTCGTGCAGATCGAGCCCGGGCCGATCCCGACCTTGATCGCGTCCGCGCCCGCGTCGATCAGCGCCTCGGCCGCCTCGGCGGTCGCGATGTTCCCGGCGATCACCTGCACGTCCCACTCCGCCTTGACCCGGCGCACCATCTCGACGACGGACGCAGAGTGACCGTGGGCGGTGTCGACGACGAGCACGTCGACCTCGGCGTCCACGAGCGCCCCCGCCCGCTCGAACGCGTCCGGGCCGACCCCCACTGCGGCGCCGACGCGCAGCCGGCCGGACTCGTCCTTCGTCGAGAGCGGGAAGTCCTTGCGCTTCTGGATGTCCTTGACGGTGATCAGGCCCGTCAGGCGGCCCTCGGCGTCGACCACGGGCAGCTTCTCGATCTTGTGCCGGTGCAGGATCTCGTTCGCCTCGTCGAGGGTCGTCCCGGCCGGCGCGGTCACGAGGCCGCGCGAGGTCATCAGCGCGGCGACGGGCTGGCGGACGTTCGTCTCGAAGCGGAGGTCGCGGTTGGTCAGGATCCCGACGAGCACGCCGTCCGCGTCGGTGATCGGGACGCCGGAGATGTGGTACCGCTCCATCAGCGCGAGCGCGTCCGAGACGAGGTCGTCCGGGCGCAGCGTCACGGGCTCGACGATCATCCCCGACTCCGAGCGCTTGACCTTGTCCACCTCGGCCACCTGGTCGGGGATCGAGAGGTTGCGGTGAACGATCCCGAGCCCGCCCTCGCGGGCGAGCGCGATCGCCAACCGCGCCTCGGTGACCGTGTCCATCGCTGCCGAAACGATCGGGAGCTCGAGCGCGATTGTCCGCGTCAGGCGGGTCGCCGTCCGGACGTCGTTCGGCAGGACCGCGGACTCGGCGGGGAGCAGGAGCACGTCGTCGAAGGTGAGCCCTTCCTTGCCGAACTTCGCGTCGCGATCGAGCTCCGCGTCCACTTACGCAGCCCTCCCCGAAGTCGGCGGCGGAGTGGAAGGCACGCAGGTCACGGGTCGGGCGATCCTACCACCCGGCCCCGGACGGGTCGGGGTTTCGGCGGCCGGGAGCGTGGGGAACGACATTGGACACTCTCTAGACGAAAGGGTGACATGGCGCGCATCGAAGAATCGATCGACGTGGACGTCCCCGTCCGCACGGCGTACGACCAGTGGACGCAGTTCGAGGAGTTCCCGGAGTTCATGGAGGGGGTCGAGAGCGTGCAGCAGCTCGACGACACCCATCTGCTCTGGACCGCCGAGATCGGCGGCAAGCAGGAGGAGTGGCGTGCCGAGATCACCGAGCAGCATCCCGACCACCGCGTCGCCTGGAAGTCGACCGAGGGCCGGGAGAACGGCGGGGTCGTCACCTTCCACCACATCGACGACTCGACCACGCGAATCATGGTCCAGATGGACTGGGAGCCGGACGGCGCGATCGAGAGCGCCGGCGCGGCCGTCGGCGCCGACTCGCGCCGGGTCCAGGGCGACCTGAAGCGGTTCAAGGAGCTGATCGAGAAGCGCGGCGCCGCCTCGGGCGCGTGGCGCGGCGAGGTCGAGCAGGAGCAGGTCGACTAGCTCCCGCGAGCAACGGCCGGGTGGCCGCTTCGGCGGCCGCCCGGACGGGCTCAGGCGTTCAGCGGCTGGAGCTCGTGCAACTCGACGCCGCCGGCGAGCCGGCCCGCGTCCTTCGGATCGAAGCGGCCGGCGCCGACCTCGAGCGTCGAGGCCGCCCCGGCGGCGACCGCGAGCCGCAGCGCCTCCTCCACCGTCTTGCCGCCGAGCTGGGCAGCCAGGAACTGCGCGAGGAGCACGTCTCCGGCGCCCACGACGGAGATCGGCTCGACCTGCGGCGCGGCCGCCCGGTAGCGGTGCGTCTGGCGGTCCTCTCGGAAGAGCCCGTAGCAGCCGTTCTCCTGGGTGATGTGGACGTTGCGGGCGCCCAGCTCGGAGATCCGGTCGAGCGCCATCAGGTAGTCGTCCTCGTCCTCGAGCTCCTGGCCGACGACGTGCTCGGCCTCCCACTGGTTCGGCGAGACGAGGAAGGGCTCGGCCTCGATCCCGAGCCGGAGCGGCTCGCCCTCGCTGTCGAGGACGACGCGAACCCCGCGCCGGTTCAGGTCGCGGATCGCGTCGGCGTAGAAGCTCTCGGGGACGTCGCGCGGGAGCGTGCCGGCGAAGACGACGAACTCGGCGCCGCGCGAGAGGTAGTGCAGCTTCTCGAGCAGCGTCGCCAGCTCGTCCTCGGTCACGTGCGGGCCCGGCTCGTTGATCTCCGTGTAGATGTTCTCCATCGGGTCGACGACGGCGGTGGACGAACGCGACTCCTCGGCGATCCGGACGAAGTCGTTGAGGATCGCCTCGGACGTCAGCTCCTCGACGATCCGTGTGCCGGTTCGCCCGCCCGCGAGCCCGGTCGCGACCACGGGGACGTCGAGGCGCTTGAGCGCCCGCGCGACGTTGATCCCCTTCCCGCCGGCCAGGTTGAGCACGTGGCTTGCCCGGTGTCGGTGCCCGAGCTGGAAGGTCGGCACGGTCAGCGTCCGGTCGAGCGCTGCGTTCAATGTCACGGTCACGATCACGTCGCCAACCCCCAGAGATGGTGGAGCGTGCGCCTCGTGTAGAAGCCTACGCGCTTGGCCCGCCCTGGCAGCGGGATTGCCGCGGCGGCGACGAGCGGCGAACGGGCGACGAGCTTGCCCCGGTCGCGCACCTGCACCTCGCCGAGCCGCTGGCCCTTGCGCACGGGCAGCTCGACCTCGACCGGGAGCACGACCTGCTCGACGAGGGGGCGGTCGACCCGGATCGTCCGCAGCGCGGGCTTCGCCGCGACCAGGCGGACAGGCGGCGAGTCGTAGGCGGTGCGGGCGGTGCCGTAGGTGCGCGCCCCGTCGATCGCCCAGGCGACCCGATAGCGGGCGAGCGCCCAGGCGAGCAGCTGCGCGAGGTCGGCGTTCCGACCCTCGCGGCTGGCTCCGCCGAGCAGCGTCGCGTAGATCGTGACGCCGCGGCCCCGGACCGCGGCGACCTCGGACCACCCCGCCCCGTCGGTGTGGCCCGTCTTGACCCCGATCAGGTTCGGGAAGGTCGAGAGGAGGTCGTTCCAGGTAGTCAGGCTGCGCCCGGCGGCGGTCGACCGGACCTGCCGCACCGTCTCGCGCACGAACGGCTTCCGCATCGCGACGCGGGCGAGCTTCGTCAGGTCGCTTGCGCTCGAGTAGTGCCCCGGCGCGTCCAGGCCGTCCGGGTTGGCGAAGTGGGTGTCGGAGAGCCCCAGCGCGACCGCCTTCTCGTTCATCAGCTCGACGAAGCGCGCGACCGAGCCGCCGCCGACGTGGGCGGCGAGCGCGTTCGCCGCGTCGTTCGCGCTCTGAATCAGGGCCGCCCGGAGCAGGTCTGCGACCGTGATCTGTTCGCCCGGCCGGAGCTCGATCGAGGACTCCCCCACCTCGGCGGCGCCGCGAGTGACCGTGACGACGTCGGTGAGCCGCGCATGCTCGAGCGTCACCAGGGCCGTCATCAGCTTCGTGATCGAGGCCATCGGCAGCCGTTCGGTCGGGTCACGGGCGGCGAGCACTTCGCCGGTGGCCGCGTTCTGGATCAGGTAGGCCTCGGCGGTCACGGGCGGCGGGGCCCCGGCCGCGGCCACGCAGAGCGCGAGCGCGAGGAGCGCCGCGAGGACGAGCGGGAGCCGGCGCATCAGGGGACGCGGATCTTCTGACCGACCTGGAGCGCGACGGGGTCGACGTCCGGGTTCAGGGTCAGGAGCTGCTCGACGGTCGTCGAGTACTTCCCGGCCACGATCTCCAGCGTGTCGCCGGCCTGGATCTCGTAGGTGGCGCCGGCCGGCGCCTGCGTCGTCGTCGCGGCAGGCGTGGTCGGCGGCAGCGTCACCTTCGGCGTCGTCGTCGTGGAGCCCGTGTCCGCCGCCGTCGTCGGGATCGGCGCCGGAGCCGGAGCGGGCGAGCCGGAGAGGCCCGAGCGGATGAGCAGGATCGCGACGGTGAAGGCCAGCAGGAACGCGGCCGGTGCGGCGAGGCGGGCGACGCCGGGTTGCGGCCGCATCACCAGCCCGACTCCTTCCAGATCTCGCTGCGCAGCCGGGCCGCCTCGGCCCCTGCCGCGCGACGCCAGTCGGCGTCCCCGTCGCGGTACGCGTAGATCACCGAGCGCGAGGCGTTCACGACCGCGCTCGCCGGCCCGCTCGTGAAGGCGCGGGCGACATCTGCCGAGGTCGCGCCCTGGGCCCCGAGGCCCGGCAGAAGGAGGACGGACTGCGGCAGCAGCTTGCGCGCCTCGCCGATCGTCCGGGGCGAGGTGGCGCCGATCACGGCGCCCACGCTCGAGAGGCCCCGCTCGCCGACCAGGTCTGCCCCCCACTCGGCGACGAGGTCGGCGACCTGCTGCCAGACGCGGCGCCCGTCCGAGAGGGCGAGGTCCTGGAGGTCCGTCGCCCCGGAGTTGGAGGTACGCACGAGGCAGAAGATGCCCGCCCCGTGCAGCCGGCACGCCTGGAGGAACGGCTCGATCGAGTCGGCTCCGAGGTACGGGTTGACGGTGAGCGCGTCGGCGAGCGCCGGCTCGTCGTCGTGCGGCTCGAGGTAGGCCGTCGCATACGCCCGCGCCGTGGAGCCGATGTCCCCGCGTTTCCCGTCCGCGATCACGAGGAGCCCGGCGCTGCGCGCGTAGCGGCAGACCCGCTCGAGCGCGAGCATCCCGTCTCCGCCCAGCGCCTCGAAGAAGGCGAGCTGTGGCTTGACTGCGGCGACGTGGGGCGCAACCGCGTCCACGATCCCGCAGCAGAAGCGAGCGTAGGCATTCGCGGCCTCCGCTCGGCCGAGCACGGCCTCGCCGCGCAGCTCGAGCGGGAGCAGGTCGAGCCGGGGGTCGAGCCCGACCACGAGCTGGCTGCGCTTGCGTTCGACCGCTTCGGCGAGCCGGTCGGCGAATGTGCCCGTCACGGTGGCCCGACCGGCCTCGAGATCCTGCGCCATCGGGCCACAGGCTACTCGGTCAGGCGGCCAGGATCCGCTCCGCGTCGAGGGGCATCACCCGCAGCTCCGGTGGGGGCCTGCGGAGGAACGAGCCGACGAGGAGGAGCTCGTCCGCGTCCTCCCGCTCGAGCGAGGCGCCGGCCCTGCGCGCGGCTGCGAGGCCCGCCTCGACCTCGACGCGGCCGGAGTCCCCGGGTAGGAGCGTGCGCGCCTCGACGACCCGGCCGCCCGAGACGAAGACGGCCCGGAGCCAGCCCGGCTCGAGCGCCGGTGCGAGCAGGCAGACCTCGAGGCGGCGGAGCCGGTCGAGCTCGCGCAGGGAGGCGCAGACCTGCTCGAGACTCGCGAGTCGGTCGCGCAGCCGGCCGGCGTCCTCGAACCGGAGGTCGGCCGCGAGCCGGCACAGCCGGGCGCGCAGCGGGGCCAGAGCCGCCTCCGGCGCGCCCTCGTGCCCGTCCAGCGCGCGGGCGGCGCGACGCGCGGCCGCGCGGCTCTTGATCGGCCCGTAGGGGGTGGGCGTCTCCGTCACGACCCAGCCCGCGCCGCGCCGGCGGAGGTAGACGTAGCGGTCGGACCGGGCGCTACGCGCGTTCGCGGGCGGGCGGAGCTCGCGCAGCAGTCGCAGCTCCTCGAGCGCGGCCTCGAGCTCCGAGCCGAGCACCCGCCACTCGACGCGGTCGAGCGCGCCCAGGGCGGCCTCGACGGCGGGCCGCTGCCGCTCCGTGCGGAAATAGGAGCCGAGCCGCTGCCGGAGGCTGCGGGCCCGGCCGACGTAGAGCACCTGATCGTGACGGTCGCGGAAGAGGTACACCCCGGGCCCGGCGGGCGCGCCCGCGATCAGCGGCCGCTTGCCTGCGAGCCTCCGGGCCCGCGGGGCGGAGAGCTCGACGAGGTCGGCAACCGTCTCGGCGCCGCGCTCCTGGGCGAGCCCGATCAGCGCGACGAGGATCTCGGCGGTCGCCTGCGCGTCGGGGAGCGCCCGATGGCTCGGCTGCACCGAGGTACCGAAGAAGGAGGCGAGCGAGGCGAGGCCGACCCGCGTGACGCGCCCGGCGAGCAGGCGACGGGCGAGCCAGACCGTGTCCACGACCGGGCCCGCGAGCCTCCGCCCGGTCAGCCGCTCCACCTCGACGTCGAGGAAGCCGACGTCAAAGCGGGCGTTGTGCGCGACGAGGACCGCGTCGCCGGCGAACTCGAGGAAGCGGCGAACGGCGAGCTCTGCCGGCGGAGCGCCTCGGAGCCGGGCCGGCTCGATCCCCGTCAGCGCCGCGATGGGGGCCGGCAGCGGCCGGCGCGGGTTGACGAGCGTCTCGAAGGTCGCGCCCAGC
>JBBQHQ010000018.1:0-28225 GCA_038324115.1 Gaiellales bacterium | reverse complement strand
GAGGGCTTCGTGACCGGCGACGTCGTCAACACCGCCGCCCGGCTCCAGTCGGCCGCTCCCGTCGGCGGCCTCGTCGTCGGCGAGCAGACCCACTGGGCGACGCGGCACGCGATCGAGCTCGAGGAGCTGGCACCGGTCGCGGCGAAGGGGAAGGCCGAGCCGGTGAGGATCTGGCGGGCGGTCGCCGCCCGCGGCCGCCTCGGCGTCGACGTCGAGCCGTCGCGGGAGACCCCGTTCCTCGGCCGCGAGGACGAGCTGGAGGTGCTGCGGCAGGTCTACGCGCGGACGCTGCGCGAGTCGGCGTGCCACCTGGTCACGCTCGTGGGCGAGCCGGGAATCGGCAAGAGCCGCCTCGTCGCCGAGCTGGCCGCGTTCGTGGACGAGCGCGACGAGCTCGTCTTCTGGCGGCAGGGGCGCTGCCTGCCGTACGGCGATGGGATCGCCCTCTGGGCACTCGGTGAGATCGTGAAAGCACACGCCGGGATCCTCGAGTCCGACGCTCCGGCGCGGACCCGCGAGAAGCTGGCGACCTCGCTCGAGCCGCTCGAGCTCAGCGCAGAGGAGCGGGCGTGGATCGCCGCCGAGCTCGCCCGGCTCGTGGGCGCGGGCGAGCCGGGGGGTGGACGGGAGGAGAGCTTCGCGGCCTGGCGCACCTTCCTGGAAGCGGTGGCGGCGCAGCGCCCGCTCGTCCTCGTCGTCGAAGACCTGCACTGGGCCGACCAGACGCTGCTCGACTTCCTCGAGCATCTCGTCGACTGGAGCGCAGGCGTGCCGCTCCTCGTGCTGTGCACCGCCCGGCCGGAGCTGTACGAGCTGCACTCGGCCTGGGCCGGCGGCACGCGGAACGCGACGACGATCTCGCTCTCGCCCCTCTCGACCGGCGACACGGCCACGCTGATCGCCGCTCTGCTCGAGCGCACGGTGCTGCCGGCCGAGACCCAGCGGATGCTGCTGGAGCGGGCGGGCGGCAACCCGCTCTACGCGGAGCAGTTCGTCCGGATGCTGGAGGAGCGGCCGGCAGAGGTCGAGGTGCACGTTCCGGAGACGGTGCAGGCCCTGATCGCCGCGCGGCTGGACACCCTCGGCGTGGAGCGCAAGATGCTGATCCAGAACGCGGCCGTCGTCGGCAAGGTCTTCTGGACGAGCGCCGTGGCGGCGGTCGGCGAGCAGGACGAGCCCGCTGTCCGCGCGGGACTGCACGAGCTCGTCCGGCGAGAGCTGATCCGTCCGTCCCGCCTCTCCTCGGTCGCGGGGCAGACGGAGCTTGCCTTCGGCCACGCGCTCGTCCGCGACGTCGCGTACGCCCAGATCCCCCGGGCGGAGCGGGTGCGCAAGCACGAGGCGGCGGCACAATGGATCGAGGGGATCGCGGGCGACCGCGTCCCCGAGTATGCCGAGCTGCTCGCCGCCCACTACCGCCAGGCCCTCCAGCTCGCGCGTGCGGCCGGCGTCGAGACCGCTGCTCTCGAGGACGCGTTGCGCCGCGTCCTCGGCCTGGCCGCCTTGCGTGCCGCTTCGACCGACCGGCAGCGCGGCGCCGCCCTCTTCGAGGAGGCGCTCGCGCTGACGCCGCCCGGCCGTCCGGAGCGAGGCCGGCTGCTGGCCGAGTCGATCGAGTTCGGCGAGGCGCCGATCGACGTCGAGCTCGCGACGCTGGAAGAGGCCGTCGCCGAGCTGGAGCGTGCCGGTGACGAGGTCGGCGTCGGGAAGGCAATCCTCCTCCAGGCCCACCGACACTGGCTGGCGGGCAAGACCGATGCCATGCGCGAGCTCCTCGCCCCGGCGGTGCGGCTCCTGGAGCGGCACGAGCCCGGGCCGGAGCTGGCGCACGGGTACATTCTGCTGGCGGGCCGGAACGCAATCGGCGGTGACGCGGCGGCCGCCCTGCCCTGGGCCGAGAAGGCGCGCGCACTCGCCGAGCGGATCGGCCGGGACGACCTGGTTCAGAGTGCCCTTCAGTTCCGCGGGATCGCCCGCTGCCGGCTCGGCGACCTCGCCGGGCTCGACGACCTCCGCAACGCGCTCGAGGCCTCGGTCGAACGCGGGCTGACGCGCGCAGCAATGTCCGGCTACAACAACTACGGCACGTGGCTGTGGCTGACGGCCGGCGGCGAGGAGACCCGGCGCCTCTACGACGAGGGAGTCGAGTTCGTCCAGCGGCGCGGTTATCCGACCTTCTGGCACCGCGCCGAGCGAACCTGGGTCCAGTTCGACCTCGGCGCCTGGGACGACGTGCTCGAGACCGCGCGCGATCTCGCGGCGGGCACCCAGAGCCAGGCGGGCCTGATCGCGCAGGCCACGGCCGCGCGGGTCCTCCTCCACCGCGGCCGGCTCGCCGAGCTGAAGGAGCTTCTGGATGAGCTCGTGCCGCGAGCCCGCGACGCGGAAGACGCCCAGGTCGTGATCCCCGTGCTCTCCTGCGCCGCGCTCGTCGAGCAGGACGCCGGCACCGTGCGGGCGCTGATCGAGGAGTCGCTCGCGGCCGCCGACTCCCCGCCCGGACCGCTCTATCCGGACGTGGCCCGGGCCTGTGTCCGGCACGGCGCGCTCGACCTCCTCGAGCGGATGACGCAGACGGACGAGCGGACACCGACGCGTGGGCATCGTGTCGCCGCCACTGCCAGGGCGCTCCTCGCCGACGTGCGGGGCGAACGAGAGCAGGCGGCGAGCCTCTATCGCGACGCGGCCGAGGGCTGGCGCACATACCCGTTCGTGTTCGAGCGGGCGCAGTGCCTGCTCGGATTCGCCCGGGCGACGGGTGACGCAGCGGCGGCGGCCGAGGCGGAGGAGCTCTTCGACTCGCTCGGCGCGCGCGAGCTCGCGCGCGAGGCCGAGTCGCTCGCGGCCTAGGTCGCGGCGAGCGTGGGCCGCTCGGCCCGCCGGTACTCGACGGTGTAGCCGAGGCTCCGGGGGACGGCGAGCAGGCTCTCGAGGTCGAGGTCGATCGTCGCGCCCGCCTTCTGGGTCACCTCGTCCTCGATCGGGAGATCGAAGTCGTCGGCGCCGTAGTCGAGGGCGCGGAACGCATCCGCGTTCTGGGTCAGGACCGAGGTGCGGACGTGCTTGACGTTGTCGAGGAAGATCCGGGAGAGCGCGATGTGGCGCCAGTACTCCTGCGGCGAGATCTCGACGCCCGCGAACTCCGTTCCGTAGGGCTTGTACGTCCAGGAGAGGAACGAGAAGAGGCCGTCCAGGCCGTCCCGCAGGCATTCGTCCTGGAAGTCACGCGTCCGCTGCAGGTGCTCGAGCCGCTCGTCGAGCGTCTCGTCGAAGCCGATCACCATCGTTGCTGTCGTCTTCAACCCGGCATCGACGATCGCGCGCTGGGCCTCGAAGTACTCGCGCACCGTGTACTTGAACTTGGCGTGCCGCTTGCGGAAGTCCTCCGTGAGGATCTCGCTGCCGCCGCCCGTGATCCAGTGGACGCCGGCGTCGCGGAGCCGGGCCGCCGCCTCCGCGTGGCTCAACCCCGCACGGTCGGCGAGGTAGAGGAACTCGGCGATCGTGAGTGCGTAGAACTCGACCCGGTCGCCGTAGCGCTCGCGCACGGCCGCGAAGAGCTCGCAGTAGTAGTCGAGCGGGAGCCGCGGGTTGAAGCCGCCGTTGAACCCGACGAGGTCGCCGCCCACCTCGAGCAGGTCGTCGATCTTCGCGAAGACCTCCTCGCGCGAGAGAACGTAGCCGCCCTCCTGATTCGGGAGGACGTAGAAGGCGCAGTAGTCGCACTGGGCGACGCAGACATTCGTGTAGTTGATGATCCGCATCACCATGTAGGTGGCGTGGTTCGGCTCGTGGAAGCGGGCGCGGGCGACCTGGGCGAGCTCCTTCAGCTCGTCGTCGGACGCCTCCAGCCAGAGCTGGCGGGCCTCGTCGACGGAGATCCGGCCGCTCACGCGGGCACCTCGTTCGCCTCCGGCTCACTCGCGTGGGGGAAACCCGGTTTCCCCCACGCGCCCCCTGCACGCTGACGGCGTCGCTGAGCGCCGCCGCTCTCCTCCGGGGGAACCCGTCGGTTCCCCCGAGCCCCCTCCTGGTGCCCGCTCACGCGGGCACCGCCTCCTCCTCGGTGACGACCTCGGGGGCGAGCGTGTCCATGAACGAGCTGACCGAGAAGACGGCGTTCCCCGCGCCGGCGACGCCGTAGCCGGGCGGCGGCTTCAGGTCGTGCTTCTCCAGCGTCTCGCGGTAGGCCTCGAGCAGGCGGATGTGGTACTCGAGCGGCGCCCCGTCCGGGTTGTCGCGGCCGAGCGGCGTCGCAGGCTCCGGGCACCAGGTCGTGAAGCGCGGCGTGATCCCCTCGCGCATGAAGAAGTCGAGGCCCTCCGTCGTCGAGGCGATCGCCTCGTCCACGGTCGTGAAGCCGTACGGCTTCGCCATCTCGACGCCCGCGACGAAGTTCGGGATCACGAAGCGCGAGCCGAAGACCTCGGCGGCGTCGAAGATCCGCCGGTGCCACTCCTCGCGGCCGACGTACCGCTCCTTGCCGGGGGAGATCAGGCTGAACAGCCGCTTGTCCCAGACCTCGTAGTTCGGGTGGTAGATCGTGATCCCGTAGTCCTTGTAGCGCTGGACATCCGCGCGGGGCAGCGCCTGAGCGACGACCTTGCCGATCCAGCGGTTGGGGAAGCGCTCCTCGATCGCCTGGGCGTAGCGGCCGTAGAAGTCGGCCTCGCCGAGCCCGTCCACGGTGCTCGTGACCGAGCCGCCGGTGAGTGTGTACGCCTTGCTGACCTGGTCGATGTCGTAGCGGTCGATCAGCGCGAGCGCCTCGAGCACGTCCTCGACCGGCTTCACGCCCGTGTACGGCCGGCCCTCCTTCTTGTGCTGGCGCCAGTTGTGGTTGATGTCGCAGAACTGGCACTCCTCCTTCGCTCCGAAGTACTGGCAAAGGCGGAGCACGGTCAGGTAGATCAGGTAGCCCCACTGGATCGTCGGCGCCGTCTCCATCACGGTCTTGCCGTTCGCGAGCTCGTGGCGGTAGTACTCGGGCATCGGCGGCAGCCCGACGGCCGCGATCTCGCGTCCGTCCAGGCAGAGCCGGAGTCCGCCCTCGCCGTCCCCGTCGATCCGGTAGGGCGAGTCGGGGTTGACGCGCACGGAGACGATCGTGCGGCGCAGCTAGTACGGCCCGCCGGTCAGGGCGATCTCCTCGGGCGGGCGGCGCCGCGCGGCCTCGCCGAGCTGCGCCAGCGGCTTCTGGTCGAAGGAGAAGATGAAGTAGGACTTCGGCTTCACCTCGCCCTCCAGATTCTGGGTCAGGGCCGAGTCGTCGAAATCGATCCCGGAGCGGAGCAGATCCTCCTTGAGCACCGCCTCGCGCGGGATGTGGGGGAAGCGGGCCATCAGGCCCTCCACGAGCGCGGTGCGGGAATCGGAGACGAGAGCGCTCACGCCTGCAAAGTAGCGGGCGAGCAGGCCCTGCCGCGGCACCTCGCGCCCGCCCCGATCCCGTTCGGATTCGGTAAAGCCCTGCAAAGCGGGGATCCCGTCTCGGCTACGCTCGGGCCGGGTCTTGTCTCGCCGTCTCCTCATCGCCGTCACGCTGTTCCTGGCCTTCGCCGGGCCGGCCGTCGCCCGGACCAGCGGCCTGATGCCCGGCGTCAGCTACGAGACCGGCGTCCAGTTCACCTCGCACGGCCCGGTCGCGCTTCACGTCGTCACGGGGCCGCGCCCGACGGGGCTCTACGCGCTCCGGCCGGTCCTTTCGAACGAGCTCGTGCCAGGGACCGAGCGGGTCACCTCGATGCAGAAGCGCCTCTCCGCCGGGGCGACGATGGTCGGGGTCAACGCCGACTTCTTCAACTTCGCGAGCGGCCGGCCGAGCGGCGTCCTGATGCGCGACGGCGTCGTCGACAACCCGCCGTACGGAGACCGCTCGAGCATCGGCGTCACCGCCGACGGCGCCCTCGACGTGCGCAAGATCGAGTTCTTCGGGACCTGGAGGGGCCTCGGCCAGCGGCGCGCGATCAACGACCTGAACCAGCTGCCCGGCCCGAACGGGATCTCCCTCTTCACCCAGAGCTACGGCCCCGCCACCCCGCGGCAGAACGGCAGCGTCGAGGCCGTCCTCTTCCCGTTCCCCGCGGTGACGCCGAACACCGACCTCGTCGGCCCGGTGATCCAGCTCGCCGGCGCGGGCGGGACGCCGATCCCGGTCGGCGGCGCCGTCCTCGTCGCGCGCGGCACGGCCGCGCAGAAGCTGATGGAGGAGGCACCGGTCGGCACGTCGCTCGCCCTCCGCGTGATCTTCCGCCCCGAGTGGGGCGGGATCGTGCAGGCCGTCGGCGGCGGCCCCGCGATCGTCCGCGACCGGACACCGGTCTTCCGGGCGCTCGAGGCGTTCTCGCCCCAGCAGCTCGTGCCCCGCAACTCGCGGACGGCGATCGGCCAGCTCGCGGACGGCAGGATCATCCTCGTCGCGACCGACGGGAACCAGCCCGGCTACAGCGTCGGGATGACGAACTTCGAGCTCGCCCAGACGATGGTGCGGCTCGGCGCGGTCACCGCCTCGGGGTTCGACGCCGGTGGCTCGGCCACGCTCGCGTTCGACGGCAGCGTCCTCAACCGTCCCTCCGGCGGCGTGGAGCGCTCCGTCTCCACCTCGCTCCAGCTCATGTACTACGGCGTCTACGTGCCTCCGGTCGCGCCGGTCGTCTCGCCGAACGGGGACGGGGTGGACGAGACCCAGTCGCTCGCCTACAAGGTCGTCCGCCCCTCGACCGTGACCGTCTCGCTGACGGCGACGGACGGCTCGGTCGCCTTCGCAGAGCAGGGCGCGAAGGAGCCGGGCGTCTACCGCGTCGCCTTCCCGCCCGTGCTTGCCCCGCCGCCTCCGCCTCCGCCCGCCGACCCGAACGCGCCGACGCCTCTGCCGGCGCCTCCCGCGCCGCCCACGCCCGCCGGGCCGCCGGCCGAGGGCGCGTGGCAGCTCGAGGTGCGCGCGGTCGACAACCAGGGCCAGGCCTCGACCGAGCGCCGGACGTTCTCTGTCAACAACACGCTCGCCGACGTGAAGCTCTCGACCGGGAGGCTCGTCGCCCGGCTCGGCAGCGCGCGCCGCATCCAGGCGGGCGTGACCCTGACCCACGCGGCGAAGGTGACCGCGACCGTCGAGACCCGCTCCGGCTACCGCGTCGCCACGATCGCGACCCGGTCTGCGCCCGAGGGACGGCTCGTCGTGCCCTGGAACGGCACCACCCGCGGCGGCAAGGCCCTCGTCTACGGCGGCCGCTACGTGATCCGCTTCCGCGCCGTCAACGAGCTCGGCACCGTCGAGCTGGCGAGCGCCCCCTTCAAGGTCGAGCGCGCCGCGCCGGTCAAGAAGAAGACGGCGAAGAAGAAGCCGAAGCCCAAGTAGAGTCCGCCCGATGCCTGCGGCCTCGATCCTGAGCTCGATCACCGAGTCGCTGACCACCGCGATCGGCAACCACGGGATCTACGCGGTGTTCCTGCTGATGCTCGTGGACGCGGTCCTGCCGGCCGCGAGCGAAGCAGTGATGGTCTACGGCGGCGCCGTCGCCTCGGGCGCGTTCGCCGGGCAGGGCGTCGTCCTCGCCGGGTGGACGCTGCAGCCGGGGCTCGAGGCCTACCTCGGGATCGCGCTCGCCGGGACGATCGGCTACACGATCGGCTCGATGCTCGGCTGGTGGATCGGCGCCCGCGCTGGGCGGCCCTATCTCGAGCGGCACGGCCGCTGGCTCCACCTGAGCCCCGCGAAGCTCGAGCGCGCCGAGCGCTGGTTCGACCGCTGGGACGAGTGGGGCGTCTTCCTCGGCCGGATCACGCCGGTCGTCCGCTCCTTCGTCTCGATCCCGGCCGGGGTCTTCCGGATGCCGTTCGGCCGCTACACGATCCTGACGCTCCTCGGCTCGGCGCTCTGGGCGTTCGGGCTCGCCGGGGTCGGTTGGGGGCTCGGCTCTCGCTGGGAGGACTTCCACCACGCCTTCCGCTACGTGGACGTTGCGGTGGCCGCGCTTGTGGCGGCAGGGATCGCCTATCTGGCCTGGAAGCTGATCGCGCGGCGCCGGGGAACGCCTCGGGCTGCCCGCTAGACTGGCCTGCCGTGGAGATCCCACTTGTCGATGTGAAGGCGCAGTACGCGCCGCTCGTGCCCCGGATCAAGGAGGCGTTCGCAGCCGTCCTCGAGGAGGGCAAGTTCGTCTTCGGCCCGAACGTGGCCGCATTCGAGCAGGAGGCCGCTGCGTACCTCGGCACGCAGGACGCCGTCGGCGTCGGGAACGGCACCGACGCGCTCGAGCTCGTGCTCGCCGGCCTCGGGATCGGCGCGGGCGACGAGGTGATCTGCCCGGCGTTCACCTTCTACGCGACGGCCGAGGCGATCGCGAGCTCCGGCGCCACCCCCGTCTTCGCCGACATCGACGAGGAGACGCTGAACCTCGACCCGGTCGAGGTCGAGCGGAAGCTCGGCCCGAGGACGAAGGCGATCATGCCGGTGCACCTCTTCGGCCGCCCGGCGCCGCTCGACGCGCTCGCGGCCTTCGGGCTGCCGCTGATCGAGGACGCCGCCCAGGCGTTCGGCTCGCCCGCGATCGCGGGGCACGGCGTCGCCTCGACCTTCAGCTTCTATCCGACCAAGAACCTCTTCGGCTTGGGCGACGGCGGGCTCGTCGCGACGAGCGACCCCGAGCTGGCCGAGCGGGTGCGGATGCTCCGCTTCCACGGCTCCAAGGCCAAGACCACCTTCGAGTTCGTCGGCCGCAACTCTCGCCTCGACGAGATCCAGGCCGCTGTGCTCCGGATCTTCCTCGGCGAGCTCGACCGCTGGACGGCCGAGCGTCGCCAGGCGGCCGACCGCTACCGCGAGCTCGGGATCGGCGAGCTCTGCGTGGCGCCGGAGGACGAGCCGGGCCACGTCTACCACCTCTTCGTCTGCCGCTCGGAGCGCCGCGATCAGATCCGCGCCGCGCTCGGCGAGGCCGGGATCGGGAACGCGCAGTACTACCTGCCGCCCCTGCATCTTCAGCCCGCGCTCCGCTTCCTCGGCTACGGCGAGGGCGACCTGCCGGTGACCGAGCGGGTCGCGCGCGACAACTTCTCGATCCCGCTCTGGGCGGGTGTCGGCGCCGAGCAGCAGGAGCGGGTCGTCGACGTCGTCCGCAGCGTCGTCGGCGCTCCCGCCAGGGCATGAGGTTCCCGATCACGAGGCATCGGCTGCCGCAGCTGGCGGCCGACCTCGGGATCGTCGTCGTCGCCTGGTTCCTCGCCTTCCGGCTCCGGTTCGACCCGGACATCCCGCGCTACTACGACCGCTACTTCGACACGGAGATCTTCGCGCTCATCGTCGCGCTCAAGCTGACGACGTTCGCCCTCTTCGGCTTCTACAACCGCTGGTGGCGCTACGTCTCCACCCGCGACATGTGGGGCGCGTTCCGCGGCGTCACCGTCGCCTCGCTCCTGACCTTCCTCGTCTTCAGCTTCTTCGACATCCACGTGGTCGCCGTGCCGCGCGTGGTCTGGGTGCTCGACTGGCTGCTCTGCCTCGCGCTCGTGGCCGCCTCGCGGATGCTCGCCCGGACGATCATCGAGCGGCCGCAGGCCTCGGCCCTCGTCGCGCGCGGCAAGGAGGTGATCGTCGTCGGCGCCGGGGACGCGGCCCAGCTGATGCTCCGCGAGATGCTGCGGACGCCGCAGCTCGGCTACACGCCGATCGGCCTGATCGACGACGACCCGCGCAAGAAGAACCTGCGTCTGCACGGGATCCGCGTCCTCGGCACCACAGACGAGCTCCAGCACATCCTGCGCGACCGCAAGCCGGACGAGGTCCTGATCGCGGTTCCGTCCGCCTCGGGCGAGATGCGCAAGCGGATCGTCGAGGTCGCCCAGGCCGAGAACGTCGCGGTCAAGACGCTGCCGGGCCTGTACGAGCTGATCGCGGGTGACATCGACCTCGCGCAGCAGATCCGCCCGGTCCAGGTCGAGGACCTCCTCGGCCGCGAGCCCATCGAGACCGACATGAGCGCGATCTCCTCGTATCTGAAAGACAAGACCGTCCTCGTCACCGGGGCGGGCGGCTCGATCGGCTCCGAGCTCTGCCGCCAGATCGCCCGGGCCGAGCCGAAGCGGATCGTGATGGTCGAGCAGGCCGAGAGCGCTCTCTACGACATCGAGCGCGAGCTCGTGGACGAGCGCGGCTTCGCCGCCGGGATCCCGGTGCTCGCCGACGTCCGCAGCAGCAACCGGATCCGCCAGGTCTTCGAGCGCTACCGGCCCGAGGTCGTGTTCCACGCCGCCGCGTACAAGCACGTGCCCCTGATGGAGGCGAACCCGCTCGAGTCGGTGCGGAACAACGTGCTCGGGACGCGGGTCGTCGCCGACGCGGCGGTCGAGTTCGGCGCCGAGCGCTTCCTCCTGATCTCGACCGACAAGGCGCTCAACCCGAACAGCGTCTACGGTCAGTCGAAGACGCTCTGCGAGTGGATCGTGGGCGCGCACGGCGATCGCGACGACGTGACGACGCGCTTCGTCGCCGTCCGCTTCGGCAACGTGCTCAACTCGGCCGGCTCTGTGATCCCGCTCTTCCGGCGGCAGATCGAGCGCGGCGGGCCGGTCACGGTCACGGACGCGGAGATGACGCGCTTCTTCATGACGATCCCCGAGGCGGTCGCCCTCGTCGTCCAGGCCGGCTCGATCGGCGGCCGCGGCCGGATCTTCGTGCTCGAGATGGGAGAGCCCGTCAAGATCCTCGACCTCGCCAGGAACATGATCCGGCTCTCCGGCAAGGAGCCCGACGTGGACATCCCGATCACCTTCATCGGCGCCCGGCCCGGAGAGAAGATCCACGAGGAGCTCTTCGCCGCCGGCGAGACGTGGCAGCCGACCTCCCATCCGAAGATCGTCGCTCTGGACGTCTCCGCGGTCGAGCGCGGCTGGCTGGACGCGCAGCTCGACGACCTGGAACGTCTCGTCGAGGCGGGCGACACGCTGGAGCTCGTCGGCAAGCTCGCGACGGTCGTGCGCGAGCCGAAGCGGGAGGCGAGGGCGGGCGCCGCTCCCGCGACGCCCGCCCCCGCCGAGTCCCCCTCGGCCTGACCCCCTACGTCCCGGGGATCTTGATCAGCAGCAGCTGACCCGCCTCGCGCTTGTAGGTGATGCCGGCCTTCGTCTCCTGCTGGACGAGCACCGAGTGCGCCTGGACGTTCGTGAAGAACCAGCCCTCGCCGAAGACCGACGAGGCGTCCACGAGGCCCGAGGTCTCCCACGAGCCCTGGGGGGCCGCCGGGTCGAGCGCCGCTTGGTTCGCGGCGGCGACGACCTCGGTCTTGCCGGTCTTCAGGTCGTGGCGCCAGATCCGCGCGTTCGTCCCGTTCGGGTCGTTCGCGGCGTAGCCGTTCTGCGAGCCCGGATCCTCCTGCCAGAGGATGGCCTTCTTCGTGGTCTCGATGTTGTCGGGCTGGTGGATCAGGCTGACGTCGCCCGCTCCTGCCGCGCCCTTCGCGTCCCCGTCCACGAGGATCGAGAGGCTGGTCACCTTGAGCATGTTCTTCTTGTCCAGCACCAGCTTGAAGATGCGGCCGTTCGGATAGGCCCCCTTGGTGCCGGACGGGCCGCGCTTGAGCCGGCCGGTGGTCGGGTCCGGGATCGCGCGGGGCTCGCCCGTGTCGGCGAAGTAGACGATGTTCGGTGACTTGCGGTCGTAGGCGAGATCCTCGATCCGGATGAACTGGAAGATCCCGGTGTCGTTCGACCACTTCTCCAGCGCGTTCTGGTCGCCGAGCGCGACCTGCACCGGCACGCGCACGAAGGTGCCGGAAACGCTCTTCGAACCGGAGAGGTCGCCGTAGTCGTTCACGCTCGGATCGTCGGACTTGAACCCGTAGAGCGCGCCCGAGTCGTTCATGACCCCGTCGGCGCCGTGGGTGAGGTACATGTAGAGCTGCGAGGCCGGGGCGCTGAAGGTGTCATCCCCGGAGAGGATCACCGACACCTTGTAGCCGGGGATCGCCACGGCGTTCTCGTGGTTGTGGCGGCCCATGCTGTAGACGGCCTTGTACCGGTCGTTCTCGATGTCGTAGGCGACGACGACGCCGCCCTGCTCGGCGCCGGGGCGTGCGGGCCACGCGGTGCCGGTGCGGTTGACGAAGTCGGTCGCCTCCTCGTTCGTGAGCAGGACGGGACGGTTGAAGCCGTGCTCCTTGCCCGCGAGGAAGTTCGAGCAGAAGCGCTGGAAGTTCGCCTGCGACGGGATTACGTACCCGGCCGCGGAGAACGCCTGCGTCTTCGTATCCATGGTCAACTTGCTGACCATCGCGTTCGAGTAGTCGCTGATCCCGGCCGGGAACGGCACGAGCGACGTCTCGTGGTTGACGTACAGGTCGATGTTCGAGCCGTTCCCCTTCAGCCAGGAGATCCCGTCCGGGATCGACTCGAAGACGTAGTCGGCGCCGATCTTGTCGCCGACGCTGAGCAGAGCCTTGACCTGGACGCCCGGTGCGACCGGCGAGATCAGGGCCGGAGTCGACGTGGCGGTGGCGGCCGTGGAGCCGCCGTGGGCGACGCCGGCGGCGGCAACCGCGGCGAGCGCGAGCGCGACGAGGAGCGCCGCTCTCAGCGTGATGGATCGCATGTGCTTGAACCCCCTCAAGTGGTTTGCGGGGAAAAGTATGAAGATGCCGCTAGCGGGCTGCGGAGGTGAACAGGTCGAGCAGGACGTCCGGATCGCGGCGGATCCGGATTGCGCCCGCGCCACGCTTCTCGACCTTCAGGGCGGCCGCCGAGGTGAGCGGCTGGAGCCGTCCCTCGGCGATCAGGCGCTCGTCGACGGCCCCGAGGCGGCCCGCGAAGGTCGTGTAGACCGGCACACCCAGAGCGACCGCCTCGCGGTTCATCGTCCCGCCCGCGGAGACGACGAGGTCGGAGCGGGCGATCAGGCTCTGCGCGTCGATGGCCCGGTCGGGGACGACGAGCGATGGGAGCGAGAGCGCCCGGATCGTGGCCCGCTGCTCGTCCGTGCGCGGGAGCACCACTGCCTGCACCGACTCGTCGCGCCCGAGCCGGTCGAGCACGTCCCGGAAGAGCGGGTTGCCGTGCCGGTGGTAGAGCGACACCTCGGGGGGCGTCCGGACGACCACGAGGATGCGGTCGGGGTCGAGCCCCTCGACGGGGTCGGGGGAGGGCTCGAAGTCCGCGAGGTAGTACTCCTCCTTCAGGCCCTCGTAGCGGACGAGCTTCGGCGGCGTGGCGCCGTAACGGGCGAGCCTGTCCGGGGGGATCGCGTCGGGAACGAGGACGCGAGTCGCCGCCCGGCAACCCAGCTGGTGCTGGAGCCAGGCGTACTCGTAGTCGAAGGCGGTCGTGCTCGGGATCCCGAGGGAGCGCGCCGTCAGTGCGAGCTCGTGCGAGCCGTGGGTGAGGGCGACGTCGAAGTGGCGCGGCTTCGCGAAGCGCCGGAGCGCCCACATCCGCCCGGCGAGCGCGCGCGCCTTGCCGAGCCGGCCGGCTCCGCCGTGGCGCGGGCCGACGACGTGGTGGGCGATCCCGTGCAGCTGCAGCAGCTCCAGTGTCTGGGCGTACTCGCGCGCCGTGATGACGACCTCGTCCCCCCGCTCCTCCAGCAGGCGGATCAGCGGCCGGAAGACCGGCACGTGCGGGGAGTTCGTGATGTCGATCCAGACGCGCACGGGGCGAGCATAGGGCGACCGCCGGGAACGGCGAGCCGGAGGACGAGTCCTGCTCACTCGTCCGATAAGCTTCGCTTATGGACACACGGCAGCTGGCGGCGTTCTGCGCCGTGGTCGAGCGGAAGAGCTTCTCGCAGGCGGCCGACCGGCTGGGCGTGACGCAGCCCGCCGTCTCCCTGCAGGTGCGGGCGCTGGAGAAGCGGCTCGGCGCGCAGCTGCTCGACCGGTCGGGCCGGCGGGTCGAGCCGACCGAGGCCGGCCTGCGCCTCTACCGCGGCGCCCAGCGCATGCTCGCGCTCGAGGAGCAGCTGCTCGGCGAGGTGGCCGGTGAAGGCGAGGGCGAGCTCGTGGGCGACCTCAGGATTGGCGCCTCGACGGGGCCTGCCGCGATCGTCGTCCCGCTGCTGCTCTGCGAGTTCCAGCGCGAGAATCCCGGCGTCAAGGTGTCGCTCTCCGTCCACGACACGCATTCCGTCGTCGAGCTCGTGGCCGAGCGCGAGCTCGAGCTCGGGATCGTCGGCGCCGCCCGGCGCCACCGCTCGGTGCGCTTCGACCCGTTCTTCGCGGACGAGGTGATCCTGATCTGCCCGCCGGGCCATCCCTTCGCCGGGAAGACGGTCACGCTCGACGAGCTGCGGGGCGCCCAGCTGATCGTGATGCAGGAGGGTGCCGGTGTGCGCCAGATCGTCGAGGACGAGCTGCGCGGCCAGGGCACGAGGCTGCGCGACCTCGACGTGAAGCTCGAGCTCGGCCTGCAGGAGTCGGTGCGGAGCGCCGTCCTCGCCGGCTACGGGGTCGCGTTCATCTCGAGGAGGGCGGTCGAAGCCGACCTCGCCGCCGGGTCGCTCGTCGCGGCCCGGGTCGAAGGGCTCGACGCGACGCGCGAGATCGCCCTCGTCCGCTCCTCCGGGCGCGCGCCCACCCGGGCTGCGGAGGCGTTCGTCGAGTTCGCCCTCGCCCGGCTCGCGAGCGACCCGCCGTGATCGTCCGCTGGGGGCTCGGGGAGCTCGGGTCCGCGCTGGCGGAGCTCGGCGTCTCGCGGCCGTTCGTCTTCGCCACCGCCAGGCACGACCCTCTGCCCCTCGAAGCCGTGGGGCGCTGGAGCGATCTCCCCACCGAGCGGATCGCCGACGCCGCTGCAGCTTCGCGCGCGGCCGGAGCCGACGTGCTCGTCGCCCTGGGTGGCGGCAGCCCGATCGACGTCGGCAAGGCCGTCTCGGCCGAGGCCGACCTGCCGCTGCTCTCGATCCCGACCACCTACTCGGGCGCGGAGTGGACGGCGTTCTACGGGATCCGCGACGCCGGGCGGCACATGCGCGGCGGCGGTGCGGGCGCCCGGACGGAGGCGATCGTCTACGAGCCCCTCCTGACGCTCGGCCTGCCGCGGCAGGAGACCGTCGGGACCGCGCTGAATGCCCTCGCACACGCGGCGGAGGCGCTCTACGTCAGCGAGCGGAACGAGGCCGCGGACGCGCATGCCCTCGCCGGCGCGGCACTCGTGGGCCGCTGGCTTCCGGCCGTAGTCGACAGACCGGACGAGCTGGGGGCCCGGACGGAGCTGCTGCGCGGTGCCGCGGAGTGCGGTGCCGCTCTCGGCGCCTCGATGCTCGGGCTGGGGCACGCGATGGCACAGGCGCTCGGCGGGACGTACGGGCTGCCGCACGGAGCGCTGAACGCGCTTTGCCTCCCGCCCGCGCTCCGCTTCAACGAGGACACGGCGCCGGAGGCGGTGGCACGTTTCGGCGAGGCACTGGGCGCCGACGACCCGGCGACCCGGGTCGAGGAGCTGGCGGCGCTGGGTGAGTTCGGGCGCCTGCGCGACCTCGGCGTCCCCGAAGACGAGCTCCCGGCGGTCGCGGCCGCCGTCGTCGAGCGTGCCGGCGCGAAGTCGAATCCGCGACAGGCGTCGCCCGCCGAGGTCGAGGAGCTTCTCCGCTCGATCTGGTGAGGCTCAGCAGCGGCCGAGCGCGGTGGTGCCGCCCGGACCCGCGAGCACGAACGTGTTCGTCTTCGTGAACTCGAGGCAGTACGAGGCCTCGTCCGCGCGCACGAGCCTGACGAGCGGGAAGTTGTCGAGCTCGAGCGTCCCGTCGTAGCTCCCGCTCAGCACCTTCACCTGTTCGAGCTGGGAGGCAACGATTCCGAGGACGTATTGGGCGCTCGCGAGCTCGCCCCGCGTCTCGGTCTGCGAGACGTTCTTGACAGGGTTGAGCGTCCCCTTCCGGGCCTGGCCGAGCGCCGCGTAGCCGGACAGCCCGAGGATGCCCAGGATGAGGAGGAAGCCGGTGAGCCGCAGACCCATCGCGGTTCCGTATCGGCAGGCGGAATCGCGGCCTCAACCCCCTCTCAGCGGTACCGCTGCCCCTCGTCGCGCCGATAGGCCCAGCCGGCGAGCGCGCCGAAGCAGGCGCCGTAGGCGAGCAGGATCCCGCACGCGGCCCAGGGCACGCCGGTGCCCACGACGGCGGTCGCAAGCCCGTCCGCGAACGCCCGGGTCGGAAGGGCGACCGAGAGTCGCTGCACGGGGTCAGGAAGGCTCTCGGGCTTCGTCCAGAGGCCTCCGAAGTACGAGAGCGAGAGGTACGCGACATTCGCGATCGGCAGGGCAGCCCGCGCCGGCGCGAGATAGCCGAGCGCGATCCCCAGGAGCGCGAAGGGGACGCTCCCGAGCAGGAGCATCCCCGCCAGCCCGCCCCAACGGATGGGCGAGAGCGCCGCCGGGGTGGTGAGGAGCGCGACGGCGATCAGGACGCCGGCCGAAAGCGTGGCGAAGGCGAGGGCTGCGAGGACGCGGCCGCCGAACCTTGACGTCGGGGTGACTGCCAGCGTGCGGAGATACCGTTCCCAGGGCGTTGCCCGCTCGCTCGCGATCCCGACCCCGAACTGGAAGAACGCGACCCCGAGGACGGCGAAGCCGGCGAAGAGAGCCATCAGGACTTCGGCGTCGGCGTCGGCCCTGGGAGCGGCGAAGAAGAGGAAGAACATCGTCGGGAAGCCGACAGTTGGGATCACGTAGGCCGGCAGCCGTGCAAGCTCACGTAACCCGCTCCGGGCATGGAGGAGCGCCAGTCTCACGATGGCTCTCCCGGCAGCCGGCGGAGTGCGTCCTCGAGGGGAAGCGGCGTTACCTCGAGCCCCGCGAGGGCCGCGCCGGCGTGGACGAGCTGGCGCACGAGCCGCTCGGGCTCGGTCGTTTCGAGCACCACCCGGCCGTTCAGGACGGCTGTCGCGGTGAGCCCGGAAGGGAGGGGCTCGGCGGCGAAGCTGATCCGGGAGCCACCGGCACGGCTCCGGATCGCCTCGATCGATCCGCGTGCGACGACGCGGCCGGCGTCGATCACGACGATCGAGTCGGCGAGTGCCTCGGCCTCCTCCAGGTAGTGCGTCGTCAGGAGCGCGGAGCCACCACGCGCAGCGAAACCTCGCAGCGTCGCCCAGACCGATCCGCGCCCCTCCGGGTCGAGCCCCGTGGTGGGCTCGTCGAGGATCACCAGGTCGGGCGCGCCCGCGAAGGCAAGGGCAACCGCGAGGCGTCTCTTCTCGCCGCCGGACAACCCGCCGGCCTGCCGGCCGGCGAGGCCCTCCAGCCCAAACGTCCGCAGGAGCTCGTCGGTGTGGGACGGAGCGGGGTAGTGGGCGCGGACGAGCTCGACCAGCTCGCCGACGCGAAGCGTGGAGGGGAAGCCCATCTCCTGGGGAGTTGCTCCAACCCGCAGTCGCGCCTGCGCGGCCCTCGGGTCGTCGCCGAAGAGGAGTGCCTCGCCACGGTCGGGGCGGCGGAGGCCGAGCAGAAGCGAGATCGAGGTCGTCTTGCCGGCGCCGTTTGGGCCGAGTACCGCGAGGATCTCGCCCTGGGCGGTCTCGTAGGAGACGTCGACGAGGGCGTCTCGCTCCCCGAAACTCTTGGCGACGCCGATGAGGGCCGCCGGCGCGCTCATCCCGGCTCCGGTCGTAGCTGAGGGCCGGGGCGGGGGCCGACCGCGACAAGAAGGTTGTACGCGACGTGCGCGGCGACGGCTGCCGCGAGGCGCCCGGTCGCGACGTAGATCCCGCAGAACGTCCCCCCGGTCACGAGGTGAGCGAGACGGCCACGGCGGTGCGTCGCGGCGAAGGCCACGGTGCTCGCGAGCGCTGCGGTGCCGAGGCCTGCGGCGCCGGCGAGCGCCCCGACGAGAAGCCGTCGCCAGACTGCCTCCTCGACCGTCGCCCAGAGGACCAGGAACCCAACCTGGATCCGGGTCGGTCGCCCCGCTGTCTCTTTCGCCTGCCACGCGGCGAGGGCCACGAAGAGGGACGCCCCCGTGATCGCACCTAGCGGCAGCGCGGCGGCGACGTGGAGCGTCCGCCCCCCGGGCGCGGGCACGTCCACGAGAAGCGATGCGCCGGCAGCGGAGCCAATCAGGCAGAGCCGGAGCCAAAGGCCGAGCCGGCTCACGCGTCGCTCCGCTCGCCGACGGCGACGAGGTACACAACCGATTCGTCGACGCCGTCCACACCGAGCAGGTGGTCCACAGGCCCGTCAAAGAACCCTCCGAGCGGCAGCGCTGCGAGACCGAGGCCTGCGGCCACGAGCAACAGGTTCTGGACGGCGTGACCTGCCTCGAGCAGCGTGAACCGGTAGCCGCGCTGCCCGTACTTGAAGCGCGAGCGCCAGAAGACACCCGTGACCGCAACGAGGGCGGCCGCCCGCTCTGCGAGCTCCGGCACGACGAGCATGTCCGCGATCCGCCCTGCGGCCCGCGGGAGCAGCTCGAGGCAGTGGTCGATGGAGTCGTAGTGGTACACACCGGAAAGGACTCCCTCGACTCTCCCGGCGAGGAGGTAGAGCTCAAGTGGGTAGAGCGCGCCGCCTGATGGCGCATATCGGACAGATGCACCGGCGGCAGCGAGGAGCGAGCCGATCGATGCGGCGGTCGTGCTCGAGCCGGGAGCGGGCTCCGTCGACCGGCGGCGCGCAAGCGCCTCGACGAGCGGCAGCCCGGGCACGTGGGCCGGGGGTAGCGCCGTGCGGGGGCGATGGCGGTGGCGGCGGCCCGCCCGCGCGATCGAGGTGGAGAGCTCGACGTGCTCCTCGACGACGCGGACCCCGCGCATCTGGTGCGCTGCAGTCGAGGGGTGGAGCTTGGCGGCCTCGTGGTAGGTCTCCGCGGCATCGTCGAGCTCGACGCCGTCTCCATAGACGACGCTCGCGAACTGCACGGTGGGGGTCGCTCTGTTCACGGAAAGGGGTGCGGATCGGGGTTGAGATCGTCCACGGAGCGGACATGCGCCGTCAACTGGTCCCTTTCGGCCACGTCCAGGTAGCGAGGACTGCCGAGGAAGCGGGCCCGGTGCACCACGTCGAGGGCACACAGCCCGGGCGCGACCGTCCTCACGACGTGGAGCCCGGCGGCACGGACGTCGGGTGGGGTCACGTCCACGGCGTACGCCCGGGAGCCTGCGGCTCGGACGCGGGCCACGAGCTCGTCCAGGAGCCCGGCACCGGCCGCCAGGTGCGGAGCATCGGCCGCCTCCACCGTGGCCGTCGAGCCGATGAGGAAGCCCGCGGCCTCGGCACGGTCGGGATCCGCGTAGTAGCGAATGTGATCCTCGAAGGAGGTGATCTCGTCGGGCTCGAGACCCCGGTCGCCGTCGAGCAGGGCAAGCCGCCGCCCTGCCGATCGACAGGCGAACGCCTCCGCAAGCGCCTTGCGCCAGGCTCTGCCGATCTCGGGGGCGGCAGCTGAGCCGACTCCGAGCGCTCCGATGCCGCCGGGCGCCCGCACCACGCCGAGGACTGTTGGAACGTCGTGGAAGGAGGACAGGTCGAGCGCGGCGTACTCCAGCCCGGCCGGGACGAAGACGAGGTGGTCGAGCCGCTCCAGATCCGGCCGGCCGGCGAGGGAGAGCCGCGGCGGCGAGAGGCGGAGCGACCACGTCAGCATGAACGCGTCTCGCTCGAGCAGCTCGAGTAGGCCGCTCGTCGTCGCCCGCTCCCACGAGTCCGCGCACGCGAGGCCGGAGCTCGTCGAGTAGGCGACCCGCGGCTCGCCGCGAAGGACGACGTCGCTCAGGTAGACGAGCTCGGCCGGGACCCACGCCGGCACGCCCGTCTCGAGATCTGTTCCGTCGACCCAGCGCACCCGGCTCTCGCGCGTGAACCGGGCGAAGGGGAACCCGGGGCGGTCGTACTGGGCAGCTGCGAAGAGCCCGAAGCTCTCGGGCGTCGAGGCCGCGGTGCCGAGCTCGGCGGCTGTCGCGAGCACGAGGCGCTCGGCAGGGACGGCGCTCGCGGCGTACCGCTCCACCGCCTCGCCGATCGCCGCGGCAGCCGCCTCCGCGAGCGTGAGCCCGGCACCGCCGAGCCCGGACGCGTGTCCGAGGTCTGTGCCAATCGACTCGAGGCCGTCCCCGAGCTCGCAACTGACCCGGGCGAGCCGGGGCTCGTCCGTCCCCGCCATGCACTCCTCCAGCACGGGCACGATCCCGACATCGGGGTCGGCCAGCGACCGCAGTGGCTCCGGCACGGCTGCGAGGGCGCTCACGCGGCGTCCGCCTCGTACCAAGGCGCCGGCGGCGCCAGCCCCGCGCCCGGCGAGCAGGCCGGGCAGCGCGGGACTCGGAGGACGTGCCTGCGGGAGACGACCGGGGCGGGAGAGAGCTCGACCGTCGTCAGCGATCCCGGCAGGGAAGGATCGCGGAGTCCGAGCCAACGGACGACGTCGTCAGCGACGAGCGCCGCGAGCAACGCATCGATCGTCGGGGGTGCGACGGCCGCCGGGGGCACGGCCGAGAGCTCCGCCTGGTCGCGCGCGCAGCCGCCCGCCGAGCGCCGCCTGATCCGCACGCATTCGGCGCACGCAGTCTCGCCCGGGATGACGAGCGGGCCCACCTCGGCCAGCCGCCCGTCGAAGGCCCCGACGGGGAGCCAGGGGCTGCGGGCAGCGTGGAGGTCGAGGTTGAGCGCCGCGAGCTCGGCGGGTGGGAGGCCGACGGCGACCGTCAGCTCGCGGCCGTCCGGGTCGGCCTGGGCCTCGACCCCGGACCGGCGTAGCAGCCGGGCGACGGGCTCGGTCCGATCGGCGGGACCGACGAGGCCGACCTGGGCCGAGCGAAGGCGCTCCGCTACCGCGGCCGGCCCGTCTCCGCTTGCAGCGGCGAGCCGGTGGGCGGTCGCGACGACGGCGCCCTCGGGATCGAGCGCCGGCCCGTCGGTCAGCAGGCCGTGACTGCCGAGCACCTGAAGCGCGTGCTCGACGGCGGGCGCCACCGTGGGGCCGACGCACGCCGCGACCTCCTCGCACGTCCTGCTCCCGTCGAGCAGCGGAAGCAGGATGGGGAGCAGGAGCCGGGAGGCGCGCCCGCCGAGCGCGACGACCGTCCCGCCGTGCTCGACGAGCATGCCGTCGCCGGTCTCTGCGAGCCGGTACCAGGGCTTCAGCAGCGGCCTCGCGGGGACGGTTGCTCCAGAACCGCTCAACAGCCCGTCCAGCACGTACAGCAGCAGCTGCACGAGCAGCAGTCGAAGTTGAGGGCGTAGAGCGCCCGACTGCGACCGCGCTCCTCGGCAACGAGGTCGAGAAGCTCCGCGGTCAGCCGCACGAGGGCGCCCATCAGCAGAACCCCACGCAGCCGCAGCAGCTGCAGCTGCAGCAGTCGATGTTGAGCGCGTAGAGCGCGCGGTCGGCTCCGCGCCGCTCGGCGGTCAGCTCGAGGAGCTCGGAGGTCAGTCGGTCGAACATGGCACGTCCCTTCTTCCGGAGGACTGAGCTCGCGCCGTCCGTGTCAGGCGCGTCCGTTCGAGCTTGCCCGTCGCGGTCAGGCGATTCGTGCCAACATCGCAACGGAATCGTGTCAACACTGTGAATAAGATTCGCTAATGCCGCAGATAACTTCGACTGGTACCCTGCGCGCGTGAGCAACCACTCCGGCTTCGACGTGCTCGTGATCGGGAGCGGTGCCTCCGGGCTCGCCGCTGCCGTCTCCGCCGAACGCGGGGGCGCACGCGTCGCGCTCGCCACGAAGGGCTCGATCCAGGCGTGCAACTCCGCGAAGGCCCAGGGCGGGATCCAGGCTTCGTTCGGCGACGACGACTCGCCCGAGCAGCACGCGCAGGACATCTGGCGCAGCTCCCACGAGAGTGCTGACATGCGGCTCGTCGAGACCCTGACCGGCGATGCCCGAGGCGCGATCCACTGGCTGGAGGAGCTCGGCGTCGAGTTCACGAAGGAGAACGGCGGCTACCGCCTCGCCCGCTGCGGCGGCGCGAGCGCCAAGCGCCTCCTCCAGGTCGGCGACCGCACCGGGCACGCGATCACGAAGGCTCTGCGCGACGCCTTCGAGGCAGGGGCCGGGACGCTCTTCGCCAACAGCCCGCTGCAGGAGCTCGCTCAGACCGAGAACGGCTGGCGCGCGCGCTGCGGCGAGCACGAGCTCGAGGCGGGCGCCGTCGTCCTCGCGGCCGGGGGCCGCTGCTTCCGCGTCGCCGAGGAGCGGGGCGAGCTCTCGACCAACCACCCGAACGCGACCGGCGAGGTGACGCAGATCGCCCTCGGCGCCGGGGCGCAGGCGCGCGACCTGGACGAGCTCCAGTACCACCCGAACGGCGGCGCCTGGCCCGAGACGATGCAGGGGTACTCGATCCCCGAGACGACGCGCGCCTACGGCGCCGTGCTCCTGAACGCGGATGGCGAGGAGTTCACCGACTCGCTCGGTCCCCGGGATGTCGTCTCACAGGCCATCTTCGACGAGGTCGCCGAAGGGAAGGGCGTCGAGACGCCCGACGGGCGACCTGCGGTCTACCTGGATACGACGCGGATCTCCCAGGCCGACGCCGAGGTCTCGCTGCCGTACATGCTGCGGCGATACCGTGGTGGAGGCATCGACCCGCTCGAGGAGAAGATCCTGACGTACCCCGTCCTCCACTACCAGAACGGCGGCCTCGTGATCGACACCGACGCCCAGACGACCGTCGAGGGCCTCTACGCCTGTGGCGAGATCGCAGGCGGCACGCACGGGCGCAACCGGATGATGGGAAACTCCCTGCTCGAGTGCGCCGTCTTCGGGCGCCGCGCCGGCCGGGCCGCAGCCGGGAAAGCAACCGCATGAGCACGATCGCCACCACCGAGCTCCAGCACGCCGTCGAAGACGCCGCGGCGCACCTCTACGTGCGGGCACTGAAGGACCTTCCGCAGGACCTCCGCGACGCGCTCGCGGCCGCGAAGGACCGCGAGACCTCCGTGACCGGGCAGCGCGTCTTGGAGACGATCCACAGGAACGTGAACATCGCGGACAGTGAGCAGAACCTCGTCTGCCAGGACACCGGGATCGCGGTCTACACCGTCCGCGTCGGCGAGCACTTCCCGCTCCACCCGGCCCGGATCTACGAGGCGCTGCGCGACGGGACCGCGCGCGCAACCGTCGAGCACCCGCTTCGCTCGAACGCCGTCCACACGCTCACGCGGGAAAACACCGGCCCGAACATCGGCTACCGGCTCCCGATCGTGCACTGGGAGTTCATCGCCGACTGGGACGGGCTCGACGTCAAGTGCGTCCCGAAGGGCTCCGGCTCCGAGAACATGAGCTTCCTGAAGATGTGCGTGCCCGCCGACGGGGTGAAGGGGATCAAGCAGTTCGTACTCGAGTCGATCGTCGGCGCCGGCGGCAAGCCGTGCCCGCCCGGGATCGTCGGCGTCGGGATCGGCGGTACCGCCGACTACGCGATGTATCTCGCCAAGGAGGCAATCACGCGGCCGGTCGGTACCCGGAACGCCGATCCGCTCGTCGCCCAGCTCGAGGAGGAGCTCTACGGGCTCCTGAACGAGACCGGGATCGGCCCGATGGGGCTCGGCGGCGACGTGACCGTGCTCCAGTGCCACATCGAGCACGCCGACACGCACATGACCCTCAACCCGGTGGCGGTCAACTACCAGTGCTGGGCGGCGCGACGGGCGTCGGTCCACATCGACGCCCAGGGCAACCTCGAGTACGACCGAGAGTTTTAGTGGCGAACCACACGGTCACCTTCCCGATCACCGATCCGCAGGAGATCCTCAAGCTTCGCGCCGGCGACGAGGTCACGGTCCAGGGGCACATCATCGGGATCCGCGACCGAACCCAGATCCGGATCTTCGACGAGGGCGTCGAGTCACCGATGGACCTGCGCGGCGCCTTCCTCCTCCACACGGCGCCGAACGTGCGCAAGGTCGCGACCGACGCCGAGGGCCGGGGCACCTACGAGAAGATCTGCATCGGGACGACGACGAGCGCCCGGATGGTCCGCTTCACCGAGCCGCTCGGCCGCCAGTACGGCGTCCGCGCGATCTGCGGCAAGGGCGGCTTCCCCGACGAGGCGATCGCGCCCATGCACGAGCTGGGGATGGTCTACTTCGCGATCGTCGGCGGCGCGGCCGCGCTCGAGACGACCCAGATCGAGGAGATCGAAGAGGTGCTGTGGGAGGACTTGATGCCGGAGTGCCTCTGGAAGTTCCGGGTCAAGGACTTCGGCCCGCTCACCGTCGGGATCGACGCCCACGGCAACTCGCTCTACCACGACGTCCAGACCGCCGCCCAGGAGAAGCTGAAGGAGCTGTATGCACGTCTCTAACGGAGAGCCGCACCCGAACTTCCTCGACCTGCCCGCCCGGCCCGCCAAGCCGCGCGAGAGTGGGCTTACCCACGTCATGGACAAGGGGATGGGGATTCGCGAGATCGAAGGGATGTTCGACACCGCCGGCGAGTACGTCGACATCGTCAAGCTCGGCTGGGGCACGAGCTACGTCACGAACAACCTCGAGAAGAAGATCGCGCTGTACCGCTCCTTCGACACTCCGATCGTCTGCGGCGGCACCCTCTTCGAGGCGGTCTACGGGCTCGGCAAGCTGGACGGCTTCAAGTCGTGGCTCCAGCACTACCGCTTCTCGCACGTGGAGATCTCGGACGGGACGCTCGACATCCCGCGGGACGCGAAGCTCGAGTTGATCGCCGACTTCGCCCGCGACTTCACCGTTCTCTCCGAGGTCGGCTCCAAGGACTCAGACGTCGTCTTCGCGCCCTATCAGTGGGTGCAGTGGATCAAGGAAGAGAAGGAGGCCGGCTCCTGGAAGGTGATCACGGAGGCCCGCGAGGGCGGCACCGCCGGGATCTTCCGCAAGGACGGCGACATGCGCACGGGCCTGATCGACGAGATCGCGCACGAGATCGACTTCCACGACTTGATCTGGGAGGCGCCCTCCAAGAGCTCGCAGGCCTGGTTCATCAGCCACTTCGGGCCCGAGGTCAACCTCGGCAACATCGCGCCCGAGGAGGTGATCCCGCTGGAGACGCTCAGGCTCGGGCTCCGCGGCGACACGCTCAAGCAGCTCCTGCTGTCCGAGGACGCCCCCACCGGGTGAGCGAGGGCGGGCTCCGCGTCGTACTCGAGGCCATCGGCCGCTGACGCAGCTTGCTACGGTCACCTCCGCAATGGACGCCGACCGCCTGCCGCCTCACCTCCGCCGCGTCGTGGACGCCGCCGAGACAGTGGACGAGCGGCTGCTCGTGCTCCTCTTCGTCCGCAAGGCGGAGCCGGCGCCCGACCTGGCGGAGATGCTCGGCCTCGAGCGCTCGGAGCTGGTCGCCGCACTCGGCCGCCTCTCGCAGGCCGGCCTCGTCTCGCACCAGCGCCCCGAGGGCGAGCCGATCCACTGGTTCGCGACCCGCGAGGGCAAGGTCCAGGGCGAGCGCCACCACCGCGCGATCGCGAGCCGCCTCGTCGCGGAGCCCGAGCCGGAGGTCGGGGACGCCGGCCCCGAAGCCGACCGCCCGGCGGAGCCCGGCGGGGAGCCCGGCGAGCACCAGAGGGTCAAGTCGCGGCGCCGAGTCGCGATCGACCAGAACGAGAAGACCGGCTTTTCCTGGGACTGAGCCTGCGGGCTCAGGCGTGTGCGATCGCGAGGTGCGTGGCCATGGGGGCGACGGCATCCTCGCCGACCCGCGTCCGGATCTCCGCGGCGATCGCCGCCGTCATCGCCGCCCGGCCCTCGGGGGCGACATCCGCGAGCGCGATCGCCATCGGCGAGCCCTCCATGAACGAGCGCGTGAACTCCTCGGCCGACGCGAAGCGGGCGGTGCCGTCGACCCGCTCGACCTCGACCCGCTCGAAGCCGGCCGACTCGACGACGCGGCGCAGCTCCTCCGCGTCCGGCATGCTGAAGGGGGCACGGGCGACCGGCTCGCGGTCGGGATAGCTGTCGCGGACGACGTCGGCGAGCGCGTGGTGCAGGGGTGAGGTCGCGACGTCGCACCAACAGGCGACGAGCGCGCGACCGCCGGGCGCGAGCACGCGCCGGATCTCCCGCATCGCCAGCTCGCGGTCGGGGAAGAACTGGAGCCCCTGCTGGCAGGTGACCACGTCGAACGACCCGTCCTCGAACGGGAGCGCGGTTGCGTCGCCCTCGATCAGCTCGACCGGCAGGCCCTCCGTGCGCTCGCGGGCGACGGCGAGCATCGCGGGGGTCAGATCGACGCCGACGGCGCGGCCGAGCCCCGGGCAGCGCTCGAGCGAGCGCCGGAGCACGATCCCGGTCCCGGTCGCGATGTCGAGCAGGCGCTCCCCGTCCCGCAGCTCCGCCCGGTCGAGCAGCTTCTCCGAGAACTCGGTGAAGAAGCCGGGTACGTTGAGCTCCTCGTAGACGACGGGGAAGGCGACGGGCGCTTTCCAGTCCATGGCGCTCATGCTGCGATTCTACGTGTCGCTCGCTCCCGTGCAAGGAGCGGCCAGGGCCCGCCGCAGCCGCTACGCGCTCCGGTAGAGCTTCGTCATCACGAACTCCCGGTGGCCGAGGGACTCCGCAGCGGTCAGCCGCCCGTTCGCCGTCCGGCGCAGCACCTCCAGGAGCCGGTCGCCGGCCTCGTCCAGCCGGAGCTGCCGGAGCAGAAGGCCGCTGACGTCGAGGTCGATGTGCTCGCTCATCGTGGCGGCGGTGGCGCTGTTCGCGGTCACCTTGATCACCGGCTCGATCGGGTTGCCGATGATGTTCCCCTGACCGGTCGGGAAGAAGTGGACGACCGCTCCCGCGGCGGCCATCAACGTGATGCACTCCGCGGCGGCCGAGGACGTGTCCATGAAGTAGAGACCGGGCCCGGACTCCGGTCGCTCGGCGGGGCGGAGGACGCCGACGACCGGCTTCGTGCCCAGCTTCTGGATGTTCCCGAGCGCCTTCTCCTCGATCGTCGAGAGGCCGCCCGCGATGTTCCCCTGGGTCGGCTGCGAGCCGAGCAGGTCGACGCCGCCGGCCGCGATCTCCGAGACGTAGTCGTCGTACGCCGCGAGGAAGGCGGCACGCACCTCCTCGGTTGCCATCCGCTCCGCGACGAGGTGCTCGCCGCCGGTCAGCTCCGAGGTCTCGCCGAAGAAGACGGTCGCGCCGGCCTCGACGAGTCGGTCGACCGCGGCGCCGACGGTCGGGCAGGAGCCAAGCCCCGTGGTGGTGTCGGACTCGCCGCACTTGATGCTCACCGTCAGGTCGGAGAGCTCGATCCGTTCCCGCTGCAGCTCGGTCGCGTCCTGGACGAACTGCTTCGCCGTCCAGCACGCCTGGCGGACGATCTCGAGCTCGCCGTGACCCTCGATCGAGAAGCCCGCAACGGGCTTGCCGGTGGCGGCGATACCCTCGACGATCCGCTCGGTCCAGGTCGGTTCGATCCCGATCACGATTGCGGCCGCGACGTTGGGGTTTGCGCCGGTGCCGATCATCGTCCGGAAGTGCAGCTCGAGATCCTCTCCGTACTGGAGCCGGCCGTATGCGTGCGGCAGCGCGAGCGTCCCGGTGATCTTCGAGGCGACTGCCTCGCAGGTTGAGTTCGAGATGTCGTCGACCGGGAGGAGGATCACGTGGTTGCGGACGCCGACCGAGCCGTCCGGGCGTCGGTAGCCGAAGAGGTCCATCGCTACCACCTCGCCGTCTTGACGTTGTGGGTGTGGACGTACTCGCCGGGCTCGATGTTCGTGCGGGCGACCGCTACCTGGGTCGCGTACTCGGTCACCGGCGCCCCAGCGGTGAGGGGCTGAAGCGCGACCTTGTGCCCGTACGGCACGTCCGCGAGAGCCTCCAGCCGCTGCTCCGCGTTGTCGTCGAGGTAGACGACGAGGATCTCCTCGCCGGCCGCGATGTGCGCCACTGCGACGGCGACGTCGTCGCCCCGGTTGTGGGCGAGCGCCTTGTGCATCGTTGCTGCCTCCTTGTGGTTGCTGGATCTCATCCCGCGACTCCGCGGGCGCCGGCGATCGAGAGTGCCGCCGTTCCGACCGCGAGCAGGACGAGGACTGTCGCCGCGAGGGCGAGGTGGAGTCGACGGCGCACCGCCGCTGCGTGCGCCTGCTCGTCGACGAGCAGCCAGATTCCGGCGCCCGCGTGGGCGAGCGCGGCGACGAGCATCGTCCAGTCCCAGGCCAGCCAGAGCACGGACGACCAGCGGCGGAGCACGAAGCTCGAGCCTGTGGCGGCCACGTCGGTGACGAGGTGGGTGACGGCGAAATGCCCGAGCACGAGCACGGCGAGCACGACGGCGGTCGTCCGCATCACGAGGAACGCCGCCAGCCGGGGCTGCCTCATGCGATCGGCCTCAGG
>JBBQHQ010000017.1:0-28666 GCA_038324115.1 Gaiellales bacterium | reverse complement strand
GTTCGAATCCAGGCGGGCCCATCCGCGAACGTTCCCCCGCGGCACTCGTGAGGGTGCTGTCACAATGTCCACCGCGCCGTGACGATCTTCGAGAAGACACCCCAGGAAGTGAAGGCCTACAGCCGGGAAACCCAGCTCCGCACCGCAGGGGGCCTCACGGTCACGGACATCACCGACGAGGTACGCGAGGCGGTCCACGAGAGCGGCGTCAAGGACGGGATCTGCTGCGTCTTCTCGCCGCACACCACCTGCTCGGTGCGCGTGAACGAGTTCGAGACCGGCTTCCTCGAGGACTTCGCCGTGCTCCTGAAGCGGCTGGTGCCGCGGGACCACTACTACGCGCACGACGACTGGGACCGGCGCACCGAGAACATCTGCCCCGAGGATATGGACTTCGGCAACGGCCACTCGCACTGCATGTCGATGCTGCTCGGCCCCGCGGGCGAGTCGATCCCCGTCCGGGACGGCGAGCTGATGCTCGGCACCTGGCAGCGGATCTTGTTCATGGAGCTGGACCGCGAGCGCGACCGACGCTGGCTCGTCCAGGTCGTCGGCGCCTCGGCCTAGAGCGCCTCGCCTACGAGCCCGCGCGCGAAGCGGCTGCTCGAGCGCTCGAACCGGCGGCCGTCGCACCACTCGGCGAACGCCGCCCAGGCCGTGAGGTACTCGCCGAGCTGGCGCAGCCCGCTCACGACCTCGATCCGGAAGGGGACCAGGCAGGCGGGGCAGAAGCCGTCCAGCTCCGAGGCATCAGGCTGGTCGCACAAGAGGCACATGCCTCTTCAACGCGGAACTGGCCGAGACGGTTACTCCGGGGTCACGTACGACGCGGTCAGCCCGCCGTCCACGAGGAAGGTGGAGGCATTCACGTACGAGCTCTCGTCGCTCGCGAGGAAGAGCGCGGCGTCGACGATCTCGCGCGGCTTCGCGAGCCTGCCCATCGGCCAGTGGATCCGCCGGCGCTCGAGCGCGGCCGGGTCGCTCCCGAAGATGTTGAGCAGGAGCGGCGTCTCCACCGGCCCCGGGCAGAGCGCGTTCACACGCACCCCCTGGCGGGCGAACTGGACGCCCAGCTCGCGTGTGAGCGAGAGCACCGCCCCCTTCGAGGCGGTGTAGGAGATCTGCGAGGTGGCGGCGCCGAGGATCGCGACGAACGAGGCGACGTTGATCACGGAGCCGCCTCCTCGCTCGAGCAGGTACGGGATCCCGTGCTTGCAGCAGAGGAAGACGCCGCGCGTGTTCACGGCCTGGACGCGGTCCCAGGCCTCGACGGAGGTGTCGAGAACCGAAGCGTCGTCGTCCGGGGAGATCCCGGCGTTGTTGTAGAGGACGTCGATCCCGCCAAAGCGCTCGGCCGTCGCGGCGAGCATCCGCTCGACATCCGCCTCCTCGGCCACGTTCGCGGCGACCGCAAAAGCCTCGCCGCTGCACAGACCGACGGTCTCCGCCGCGGTCGTCTCGTCGAGGTCGGCCACGCAGACCTTCGCACCCTCGCCGGTGAAGACGATCGCCGCCTCCCGGCCCATTCCGCCGCCCGCGCCTGTGATCACGCAGACCTTTCCGTCAAGCCTCCCGGCCACGGTCACTCCTCCGTCGAGATGTAGACGTTCTTCACGTCCGAGTACCCCTCCAGCGCGTGCATTCCCAGCTCCCGGCCGAAGCCGGACTGCTTCATCCCGCCGAACGGGGTCGAAACGCGCACCGAGCTGTTCGAGTTGACCGACAGCACCCCGGCCTCGAGCGCTCGGGCGACGCGGAGCGAGCGGGCACCGTCGCGGGTCCAGATCGATCCGGAAAGCCCGTAGGGGGTGTCGTTCGCGAGCCGGACCGCCTCCGCCTCGTCGGCGAACGGGATCACCGCCGCGACGGGGCCGAAGACCTCCTCCCGCGCGACCCGGTCGTCGTTCGACGCCTCGACGAGCGTGCACGGGTACCAGTAGCCCTTCCCCGCCGGCATCTCGCCCCGGAACAGCGGCTCGCCCTCGACGAAGGAAGCGACTGTCTCGCGGTGCTGCGCGGAGATCAAGGGGCCCATCTCGGTCGCGTCCTCCTCGGGGTCGCCGACCTTCACACCGCGCGTCGCCTCCACGAGCAGCTCCAGAAAGCGGTCGTACGCGCTGCGCTCGACGAGGATCCGAGAGCGCGCGCAGCAGTCCTGGCCGGCGTTGTCGAAGACGGCATACGGCGCTGCGGCTGCAGCCTTCTCCAGGTCCGCGTCCGCGAAGACGACGTTGGCAGACTTGCCGCCGAGCTCGAGCGTGACCCGCTTGATCGTCCCGGCGGCAGCACGCATCACCTCCCGCCCGACCTCGGTCGAGCCGGTGAAGCCGATCTTCGCCACATCCGGGTGCTCGACGAGCCGCGCGCCCGCAACCGACCCCTTGCCGACGACCACGTTGAGGACGCCCTCCGGGATCCCGGCCTCCAGCGCGAGCTCGGCGAGGCGGAGCGCCGAGAGCGGCGTCAGCTCGGCCGGCTTGAGCACCACCGTGGTCCCACACGCGAGCGCCGGGCCGAGCTTCCAGCTCGCGATGTTGAGCGGGAAGTTCCAGGGCACGATCAAGCCGACGACCCCGAGCGGCTCCCGGAAGGTCAGATCGACGCCGCCGCCGACGGGGATCGTCTCGCCGTGGTGCTTGTCGACCGCGCCGGCGTAGAAATGGAAGACGTCCGCGACCATCCCAATCTCGCCCCGGGCGCCGCTGATCGGCTTGCCTGCGTTGCGCGACTCGAGCCGGGCCAGCTCCTCCCCGTGCTCCTCGACGAGCCCCGCGAGCCGGCGCAGAAGCCGGCCCCGGTCGGCCGGCGAGACTGCTCGCCAACCCGGGTACGCCGCCTTCGCGCGGGCGACGTGCTCGTCGGTCTCGGGCACGCCCGCCTGCTCCAGCTCGGCCAGCGGCTCCTCGGTCGCAGGGTTCCGCACGATCAGCACCGACGTATCTGAACACAACCCTCAAGGGTCCCGCGTGGGGCGCCGATGAAATGGACGTGGGAGCCGCCGTGGATCAGAGGGCAGTCGTCGAGCTCGTCGAGCACTACGAGTCCAAAGCCAGCGCCGTCTCGCGCGCCGGAATCGGCGTGGGCGGCTTCCTCGGCGGCCTCTTCGGCGCCGTCCCGCTGACCCCGCTCGACTTCGTCCTTCCCATCCCCTCGAGCTTCGGGCTCGCCTCTCTCCTCCTCGGCGTCACGATCGGACTCCTCGCCGGCTTCGTGATCGGCGACTCGCGCGCCCGGATGTACCACCGGATGGCCGAGCAGGCACGGCTCCAGCTCGACCTCGAAGACCGCCTCTCACGGAGCGACGCGCGGATGGCCCAGCTCGTCGCCGCGCTGACCCAGCGGGCGCAGGCCGCCCGCGGCACGGCGGCTCCCGCGCCGGCCCCGGCCCCCGCCCCGGCCTCGGCTTCGCCCGTGCTCGCCCAGCCCCCGCTCGCGGCTCCCCAGGTCGTGTTGACTCCGGCACCGGCCCTGCTCGAGCCGCAGCAGCAGGCCACCCCGGTGCCGCCGCTCGTGCGCGCCGTGCAGCAGCCCGCGCCGCTCCCGCAGTCGCCGCCGCTCCTGCGGCCGACCACCGCGCCCCCTGCATCGACCCCTCCTCCGCTTCCGCCCGTGCTCACCTCCGTTCCCTCGCCTCCTCCCGAGCCTCCGCAGCACCAGGAAGAGCAACAGCAGCTCGCAGTGTCGGGCGGAGAGGCCTTCCCGGCCCCGCCGCTCTCGCCTCCCGTCTCGCGCTAGCGCGCCTCGCGGCGGGCCCGGGCGGCCTCGACGAGCCCCTCGAAGAGCCCTCTATCTTCCGCCTCCTCGGGATGCCAGAGCACGCCGAGCGCGAACGACTTCGCAGGATCCTCGATCGCCTCGGGCGTCCCGTCGTCGGCGTGGGCCGAGGTGACGAGCCCGTCCCCGATCCGGCCGAGGCCCTGGTGGTGGTGGGACTTGACGGGCGCGCGGTCGCCGAGGAGCCGGGCGAGCCTGGTCCCCTTAGCCACCTCGATGTCGTGGTCGGCGAAAACCCCCGGCGTGTGCTTGTGCCGCTCGTGCCCGACGACGTCCGGGAGGTGCTGGACGAGGTCACCGCCGCAGGCGACGTTGAGGAGCTGCGAGCCCCTGCACACGGCGAGCACCGGCAGGTCGTGCTCGAGCGCTGCGGTGAGGAGCGCGAGCTCGCCCCGGTCGCGCTCGGGCCTGATCCCGTCCGTCTCGGAGTGGGGCTCCTGCCCGTAGAGGCTCGGGTCGAGGTCGGAGCCGCCCGAGAAGAGGATCCCGTCGAGGACGGCGAGCGTCTCCTCCAGCCCCTCCTCGCTCGGCGGCACGAGCAGCGGCCGGCCGCCCGCCGCCTCGATCGCCCGCACGTACGCGAGCGGGATCAGCGCCGCCGGCAGGTCCCAGGCACCCCAGCGCACGCTCGGCTCGGCGTACGCCGTGATCCCGATCACCGGCCTAGCCGCGCTCGTAGAACCGCTCCCGCTCGTAGCAGGTGACGACGCTGTCGAAGAGCCGCTGCTCCGTCCGCGCGTAGTTGAGGTAGTGCTCGACGACCTCATCGCCGAACGCAGCGCGCGCCATCGTCCCGGTCTCGAGCGTCTCGATCGCCTCTCGGAGCGAATGGGGGAAGCGCTCGGCATCCGACTCGTAGGCGTTCCCCTCGAGCGCCGCCGGCAGCTCGAGTCCCTGCTCGATCCCGTGCAGACCCGCCGCGATCACTGCAGCGAAGGCGAGATAGGGGTTCGCGTCTGCGCCGGGGATCCGGGTCTCCGTGCGCAGCGACGCCCCGTGGCCGACGATCCGGAAGCCACACGTGCGGTTGTCCCGCCCCCACGCGAGCGTCGTCGGCGCCCAGCTGCCGGCCGCGTAGCGCTTGTAGGAGTTGACGTTCGGGGCCAGGAAGACGGCCAGCTCCTTCAGGCAGGCGATCTGGCCGGCCAGCCAGCCCTCGAACTCCTTCGTCTCGCCGGCGAAGGCGCTCTCCGACCCGCGCCAGAGCGAGGAATGGATGTGGCAGGAGTTCCCGATCCACGTGTGGTCGGGCTTCGCCATGAAGGTCAGCGAACGGCCGTTCAGGTGCGCGATCTCCTTGGCGCCGTTCTTGTAGACCGTGTGGTTGTCGGCCATCGTCAGCGCGTCCGCGTAGCGGAAGTTGATCTCGTGCTGCCCCGGCCAGGCCTCGCCCTTCGAGGTCTCGACCTTGATCCCGGCGGCGTGCATCCCGTTCCGGATCTGGCGGATGAACGGCTCGTCGAAGGTGGAGGCGAGGATGTGGTAGTCGAGGATGTACGGGACCGAAGGGGTCAGCTCGCGGTAGTGCTTGCGATGGGCCTCCTCGTAGGTCTCCTGAAGGAGGTAGAACTCGAGCTCCGAGCCGAGCATCGGCGTCAGGCCGAGCGCCTCCGCCCGCTCCATCTGGGCGCGCAGGACCTGGCGCGGCGAGGGCGCCACCGGCGAGCCGTCGTGCCAGACGACGTCACAGAGGACGAGCGCGGTCGCCTCGAGCCACGGGATCCGGCGCAGGGTCGAGAAGTCCGGCTGCATCCCGAAGTCGCCGTAGCCCCGCTCCCAACTCGCGAGCGCGTAGCCGGGCACGGGATCCATCTCCATCTCGAGCGCGAGCAGGTAGTTGCAACCCTCGACGGGATGGCCGGCGTCGGTCTCCTCGAGGAAGAACTCGCCGTGCAGCCGCTTCCCGAGCAGCCGCCCCTGCATGTCCGTGAAGGCGACGACCACGGTGTCGATCGCGCCGCTCTCGATCTCGGTCCGGAGCTCGTCCAGGCTCAGCATCGGTCTCCTCGAAGGTGGGAGGGCCGGCACCGCGCCGGCCCTCCCGATCGTTCGGCCGAGTCTACGGCGCGCCCGGAGTCGGAGCGGGCGGCACATCGTCCATCTGTGCCTCGACCCCGCCGCCGAGGTGGCCGTGGCCCATCGCGAACTCCTCCTCGGGGGAGAGCACGAGGCGGTGCCGCCCCATCGCCGCGAAGTAGGCGATCGCGACCACGTAGAAGAGGGCGACGCCGTAGACGCCCGGCCGGTAGTCGTCGTTCCAGAAGAGCGCCACCAGCGAGATCAGCGCGATCACGCCCGCAATGACGGCTCCCCCGATCCCGACGGGGCTGCGATACGGGCGCTCCATCAACGGCAGGTTCCGCCGGAGCATCACGAACGAGACCGACTGCATGAAGTACGAGATCACGGCCCCGAAGACGGCCATGCTCAGGAGCGCGGCGCCGACCGTTCCCGTTCCCCACTTGTAGAGGATGTAGGCGGCGATCCAGCCGACCACCGCGCCGAGCACGAGGGCGACGTGAGGTGTGTTCCGCGTCCCGTGGGTGATCGAGAGCGGGTGCGGGTAATACCCGGCCCGCGAGAGCGAGAAGATGTTCCGGCCGTACGCGAAGATGATCGTGTGGAAGCTCGCCACGAGGCCGGCGACCGCGGCGAGGCCGAGGACCGAGGCCGACGTGCCCTCGCCGAAGATCGTCTTGAAGCCGTCGAGGAGCGGCTCACCGGAGGTCGAGAGCTCCTTCGAGCCCGGCGAGATCCCCGCGTTCAGGAAGAGGACGAGGAAGCCGGTGACGACGAGCGTGATCAGCCCGTAGATCGTCCCGCGCGGGATGTCCCGCTTGGGGTCGGAGGACTCCTCCGCCGCGAGTGGCAGCTCCTCGATCGCCAGGTAGAACCAGATCGCGAACGGGAGGGCGTAGAAGATGCCCGGCACGCCTTCCGTGAACCAGCCTCCCTGGGTGTCGATCGCGAACTTGGAGAAGTCGAGCTCCGTCAGCGCGCCGACGTAGAAGATCCCCAGGATCGCCAGGGAGATGAAGCAGATCGCGACCGTGAAGCGGAAGCTCGCCTCGACTCCGATGGTGTTCAGGCCAACGAAGATCGCGTAGAAGATCACCCACCAGATCGGCTGGGAGAGCGTGAACCCGAAGAGATCGTCGCTGATCGAGTTCATGTAGCTGCCGATCCCGACGACGATCACGGCCGGAGTGATCACATACTCGATCGTCTCGGCGACCCCGGTCGTGAAGCCACCCCATGGCCCCATCGCGGAGCGGGCGAACGAGTAGGCGCCCCCTGTGTGGGGAAGCGCAGGCGACATCTCCGAGATCGAGAACGCGAGCCCGAAGTACATGACGGTCACGATCACCGTCGCGACGAGCAAGCCCCCGAAACCGTAGGCGAGGCCGAAGTTCCAGCCGAAGAAGTCGCCGGAAATGACCGCGGCCACCCCGAGCGCCCAGAGCGACCAGACACCCGCGTGCCGCCTCAGCTTGCGCTGGTCGAAGTACTCCGCGCCGGCTTCGCGATAGGTGACGCCGCCGACCTTGCGAGACTCTGCCACAGGACTACCTCCACGCATGGAATGTCACAAGTGGCGCGATCCTCTCACCCCTTTCGGACGGCGGTCAAGCCGACGGCCTAGCCGGCCCAGGCGCCACCGTTCTGATCGATCGCCTGGCCGGTGACGTTGCGGGCGTCGGGCGAGAGCAGCCAGGCGACCGTCCCCGCGATGTCGGCCGGCTCGCTCATCCGGCCGAGCGGCACCTCCTTCATCGCCTCGCGGAACGCCTCCTCGCGGGTGGCTCCGATCGCCTCGGCGTAGCCGTCGATCCCCTCCCACGCCATCTCCGTGTCGACCCAGCCGGGGCAGATCGCGTTGACCTGAACCTCCTCCGCCGCGAGCTCGGCCGCGAACGAGCGCACGAGCCCGAGCAGCCCTGCCTTCGACGCCGAGTAGCCCGTGTAGCCGCCGACCGCGATTCGGGCGAGGATCGAGGCGATCACGACGACGTGCCGCGACTCCGGGCCCGGTGCGAGGTGGCGGAGCGCCGCGCGGACGCAGTAGTACGTGCCATTCAGGTTGGTCGCGACGATCTCGTCGAAGCGGTCGTCCGGGCCGTCCTCGTTGGGGCCGCCGATCCCGCTGTTCGCGACCAGTGCGTGGATCGGGCCGCGTTCAGCCGCGGCTGCCGCGAACGCGGCGTCGACCGCGCTCCGCTCGCGGATATCGCAGCGGACGGCGCCGCCGCCGAGCTCGCCGGCGACCGCCGAGACCCGCTCGAGGTCGCGCGCGACAAGCGTCAGCGTCGCCCCCTCGGCCGCGAGCCGCTCGGCGATCGCCATCCCGATCCCGACTCCGCCGCCCGTGACGACGACGTGCCTGCCCCCGAACCGCTCCATCCGCTCCTCGCTCTCTCGCTCTTTGCGCGAACTTTCGTCTCGCCGCCCCCTTGAAGCGGGCGGAGGCGCAGTCTAGATTCCCGGGTCGGCCGCGCCGCCGCAGTCGTCCCCGACCGGCGAGCGCGCCTCCAGACCACCTAGAGCACGTTCGACCAACCCCAATCTGCCTATCGTGTCCAACAAAAGTCGCAATTTGCAGAAACCACCCGGACACGCCTCTTGACCGATCGGGCTCGAGTCCCTATCTTCCCCCTTGCAGCGAGCACGGAGCGGGATTAGGTCGAGGCTCCACCGGAAGGCGAGTACGCGCAAGCGGAAACGTCAGTCGGAGGAGCGGACGAAACCGCCACCGGCTCGCTGAATTTATTGGCAAGCAGAATGGGCTCCCTCACGGGAGCCCTTTCTGCGCCTAAGACCCCTGAAGGGTCGGCCCGCCTCCCAACACCAATGGGACGCCATCTGGGTGGTGATGCGGGCTTCCGAGTTCGTCGTTGTTGGCCTGGGCGCAGCTGCCTGCTGGTCTGCTGAAAGAAAAAAGACGCTGTTTGCGGATCTCCCGGGCTCCGGGGGTTGCCTTCTCCGGCCGGCGCGCTAGGTTTGCTCTTGCAGCGAGCACGGAGCGGGATTAGGTCGAGGCTCCACCGGAAGGCGAGTACGCGCAAGCGGAAACGTCGGCCGGAGGAGCGGACGAAACCGCCACCGGCTCGCTGAATTTCTTTCTAGAGCAAAAAGCAATCGGCGCAATTGGCGTGCCCGAGAAGGAAAAACACGCAATTTGCGACAAGCGGGCCATCCTGCCCCTTGACCCCGCCGCCGGCCTGCCCTAAGTTGCCTCTTGCAGCGAGCACGGGACGCGATTAGGTCGAGTCCGCGCCGGGAGACCGTAGGAAGAAGCCGCAAGGCAGATGCCGAAAGTTCGTCGGTGCGGAGGACGAAAGCGCACCCGGCTCGCTGAATTATTTGGCAAGCACAAAGGGCTCCCTCACGGGAGCCCTTTGTGCGCCTAAGACCCCTGAAGGATCGGCCCGCCTCCCAACACCTCCGGCAGATGGAAGGAACTCCCTCCCGGGAGCACCTCCCATCGCCAAGACCCCTGAAGGGTCGGCCCGCCTCCCGCAACCAGTGGGACGAAGCCCTTCGGCTGGGTCGGTCTTGAAGCTGCCTGTGTCGGTAACGTCGCGGGTCGTGCGCAGGCTGGTGCTCTTCGTCTCGGTGGTCGTCTTCGTCGACGCGATGCTCTTCGGGGCGCTCGCGCCGCTTGTGCCCGGCTACGCGGACGAGTTCGGGCTCTCCAAGGCCGGCGCCGGGCTCCTCACCGCCGCCTTCGGGGCCGGCGCCCTCCTCGGCGGTATCCCCGGCGGGCTCGCCGCCGCCCGCTTCGGCGCCCAGCGCACCGTGATCGCCGGGCTCGCGCTGCTCGCCCTCTCTTGCTTCGCGTTCGCCGTCGGCGCCGACGCCTGGTCGCTCGGGCTCGCCCGCTTCGTCCAGGGCATCTCCAGCACCGTCACCTGGGCCGGCGCCCTCACCTGGCTGACCGTGGCGACGCCCCGGCACCGGCGCGGCGAGCTGCTCGGGACCGCGTTCGGTGCAGCCGTGTTCGGCGCGATCATCGGGCCGGTCTTCGGGGCGGCCGCCGACCTCGCGGGGATCCGCGCCACCTTCACCGCCGTCGGTGCGCTCGCGCTCGTGCTCGCGGCCTGGGCCGCCACCCGGCCCACGCCCGCCCGCGAGGAGGCCCGGCCCGCCTCGATCGCGCACGCCCTCCGCGACCGCCGGTTCCTCGGCGGGCTCTGGCTGAACACGCTCCCCGCCCTCCTCTTCGGCGTCATGATCGTGCTCGTCCCGCTCGAGCTCGACCAGGCGGGTTGGACGCCGCTGGCGATCGGCGTCGTCTTCCTGGCCTCGGGACTCGTCGAGACTGCCGTGAACCCCTTGCTCGGCCGGTTCTCCGATCGGCGGGGCCGCCTCCTCCCCATCCGCGCCGCGCTCCTCGCCTCCGTCCTCGTCGCGACGGCGTTCGCGTTCGCCCGCCAGCCGGCCTTGCTCGTGCTCCTCGTCGCCCTCGCCGCCGTCTCGTTCGGCGGCTTCTACACGCCGGGGATGGCACTCGTCTCCCACCGGGCCGAGTCGGTCGGGCTCTCTCAGGCGCTCGGCTTCGGCGTGATGAACAGCGCCTGGGCGCTCGGCAACATGACCGGGCCTGCCGCCGGCGGGCGCCTCGCGGACGCCGCCGGGGACACCCTCCCCTACCTCCTGGCCGCGGGGCTCTGCCTCCTCACCCTCACGGTCAGCTTTGCGCGGGGAACCGTTTCACGATCCAGCTGACGTCGAGCGGCTGACGCCGATACGGCCTCCCGTTCACGAGCACGTAGTCGCCGGTCCGCGGATCCATCGGAAGTCTCGCCTCGATCGGATAGAAGCGGTTGTGCCGGTCGATCAGCTCGTTCACCTCGGTGAAGCTCCAGCACTCGACGAGCGCCGGCCAGCGCTCCGGGGTCGTCTCCGCGTAGGCCTCCGCGAGCCGCTGCTCGTGCTCCTCGGTCAGCAGCTCGATCTCCCGCAGCCGCGCCATGAACGGCAGCGGCCCGCCGAGCGAGGCGAAGTACGAGCCTGCGTCCGGGCGGAAGTTCCGGAAGCGCTGCCGGAGCGGCTTCCCCGTCAGAGGGTGCTCCGTCAGGTCCTCCCGGAGCGCCGCGAGCTCGCGCCGGCGCCTCGGCGTCTCCGGCAGCACCACTCCCTGCCGGAGGATCCGCTCTCGCTCGCGCCGGTCCATCAGGCGGCCGCCGATGCGTCCAGCCCCTCGCTGGCGGGCCGGGAGCGCACCCCCAGGCACGCGGCCGCGCCCGTGACGGCGGCCACGACCGCGAAGGCGGCGAACATCCCCCACATCGCCCCGTCACCGTAGGCGTCCCGCACGGGGAGGCCGAAAAGCGGCGCGAGCGCGAAGCCCGCCGCGCCCGTGGCGGTGAACGCGCCCATGTAGGCGCCCCGGATGTCCTCGGGCGCGAGGGCAGCTGCGATCGACTGGGACGTCGGCACCCAGAGCATCTCGCCCAGCACGAACACGGTGATCGTCAGGGCGACGACGGGCAGAGCGGCGCTGAACGAGAGCAAGGTGAACGGCAGCCCCATCAGCAGCATCGCGACGACCAGCTTCGCGGCCGGGGGCACATGGCTCACCCGCCGGGTCAGCCGGAGCTGGAAGAAGGTCACGAGCGCCGGGTTGATCACGACGAGGAAGCCCCAGGTGGTGGCCGAGAGCCCGTGCGTGTCCGTGAGCGAAATCGGGAGCGCGACCTCGTAGGCGACGTAGACGAGATAGGCGAAGACGCCGGAGAGCAGGAACAGCAGGAAGACGCCGTCCCGCCTGAGCACGCCGAACGAGCCCCGCGTCGGCGCCTCCACCGGGCTGTAGGCGCCGCGCGCGGGCAGGTACCGGTATGCGATCCCGGCCGCGACCGCCGCAAGAAGCGAGACGCCCACGAACAACCCGTGCCAATCCCCGACGAGGATCATCAACCCGCCGAGCGGAGGCCCCATCGTCACGCCGAGGTTGGAGGCGACCCGCACAGACGCGTACGCCCCCTCGTGCCGCTCGGGCGGCACCAGGTCGGCGATCATCGCCTGGTCGGCCGCGCCGCCGATCGAGCCGAAGACCGCCATCCCGGTCATCAATGCGAGACCGAGGAGGAGTTGGTCGCCCACGAGCAGGAAGAGCGGGATGTAGAGCACCTCACCGCCCCAGCCGACGAGGATGAGCCTCCGCCGCCCGTAATGGTCTGAGAGATGCCCGCCCAGGTAGCCCGACGTGGCCGCGAGGATCGCGCCGATCGCGAACGCAACGCCGAGCTGCTTCCCGCTCGCCCCGAGCTCCTTCGTCGCCCAGATCCCCATGAAGACGAAGAGCGAGGAGCCGGCGATCGACCCGGCGAGCGCAACCGCGAGCACGGGCCGAAGCGCGCGGTCGACCTCGGCGCCCCAGACGACGCGGAACAGCCGGGCGAAGAGCTTCACCGGCGCAGGGTAGCGACGCTATCGGCGGCGGAAGAGGCCTCTGCGGCCTCGCGGCGGCTCTGCGGCGGGCGGCTCCGGCGGAGGCGGCACGGTGGGTTCGATCAGGGCCCGGACGTTCTCCTGGGACCGCTGCCGAGCCTGCTCCGCCCGCTCCCGCTCACCCCGCAGGGCGGCCCGCATGTCCTCGAGCTGACTCTCCTCTTTCACTCGCGGCCCTTTCGCCCCGAGCGCGCGCGTTCCTCCCCGACGAGGCGCGGATACGCGCTCGCGAAGGTCCGGGCCGCCGGGATCGCGGCGCGGGCGGCCTCGGAAGCCGAGCCGTACGAACCGCTGACGACGACGAGGTAACCGGGCGTAAGGCCGCCGTACCGGTCGCTGTGGACGATCGCGACCTGCGGGAGACCGGCGGCACGCCCCCGCCGCGCGGCAGCCGCAGCCGCGCGCGGGCCTTCGGGGCCCCGGACGGAGGCGAGGACGACGGTGTAGCGCCCCGCCAGCGGCGGGAGCTCCACCGGCGGCGGCGGCGGCAGGGCCGGCTCGGGCTTCGTCTTAGGAGGTGCCTTCGGCTGAGGCGGCCGGTAGCTCGGGTCGCGAAGCACGACGAGCGGCCGGCTCGACTCGTCCGCGTTCCCGCAGGTGTCCGTCGCCCGCACGACGAGGTCGTAACGGCCCGGCGCGACCTGGCGGACGTCCAGCCCCAGCCGGTAGCGGTAGCTCCCGGGGCTGCCGGTGAAGTAGTGGAAGCCGACCACGGAAGCGTTCTGGCGCGTCCCCGGCAGGTAGACGTCCCGGAAGGCGCGGTTGCCGGGCAGTCCGGCGACGAAATCGACCGCAGCGGCGGTCCCGACGGTGCGCCCGTCCCGGTTCCGGAGCGAGAGCGTGATCCGGGCGGGCGCCACCGGCAGCCCCGTCCACGAGCCGCCCGCGGCGAGCTCCGGGACGTCGTAGGCACGCGCCGAGAGCTCCAGCCGTCCGCGGGCGCGCTCGGGGGCGTCCAGAAGCGCCAAGACGGGCGCGGTCTCGTCCCGATAAGGCGCCAGATGGACGAGGGGGTTCACGACCGCGCCGCTCGGCGCGAACTCGCCCAGATGGATGTGGCCCGAGCGGGCGAGCACGTGACCGAGGACGGTCTCCCCCGCACGCACCTCGGCTCCCGCGCCCACGGCGGGCAGGAGGTGCTGGTAGACGAAGCTGCGGCCTCCCGGGCTGCGCACGACGATCCCGTAGCGGCCGGCCGGCTCGGCCGTCCCGGAGACGACGGGGTACACCGGCGTCCCGCCGACCGCGACGACGTCGACGCCGTCGTGGAAGGCGAACCTGCCCGCGGCCGCGCCGCTCGCGGGCTCGCCGAGGTCGAAATGCGTCCGCGGGTCACCGACGTTCCCCCGGACGGGATGGGCGCGGTCGAACGGCCGCACCGGCCAGGGGTAGGAGAGCGTCCCGGCCGAGCCGCAGACGGACGCGCGGGCGGGGCGGCGCTCGACCGGCTCGGAGCCGAGCGGGAGCAGCCCAAAGCCGAGCAGTGCCGCCTGCAGCTGCTCGGGCCACGAGCCCCGGGCTGCGAGGATCCGGCCGCCAGCCCGCGCCGTCCGGACGGCGCGCACGAAGCCGGCGCTCCGGCGCCTCCCCTCCGGCGTGGCCGTCCAGAGCTGAACCGGGACCTGCGAGAAGGCGACCCTGGCACCGCTTGGGAGCGTCTCCCCCTCGCCGAACGGCTCCGAGACCGCGACCCCCGCGAGCAGTCTTGGCCGAGCGACCGCGAGCCGGAGCGCCCGCCGCCCGGCCTCGCCGCCCCCGAACGCGTAGGTCCGCCCGGGCGCGAGCCGCAGCCAGGGCACCGAAGCCCGCAGCACGGCCGGCAGCTCGCCGAGCCGCTCGATCGCGAGCCCGCCGGCCTGCGCCGGGCCGCCGCGCAGGCGGAGCAGCGCGAAGCCGCCGCGCTCGGGCAGCCCACCCCAGCGGCTCCCGACCGAGTCGCCCTCCGGGACGAGGACGAGCGGGAGCGGCGGGTTCCAGGCCGATCCGTAGCCACGCGGCAGCGCGAGGACTCCGTGGTGCACGACGCCGGAGCTGTCCGTCAGAGAGACGGGGCGCTCGAGCGCCGCAGCGCCCGGGGCCCAACCGGCCGCGAGCACCAGCCCGAGCGCAACGAGCCACCTCACGCGACGCGGCTCAGTATTCGGGGACAACTCAGCGCTCGAGGAACGCACAGCGCCGCCGGTCGCCCGGAAGCGGCGAGGGGCCGAGCCGGAGGACGCAGAACGAGGCACCTTCGACCTCGATTCGCTCTCCGGGGAGCGGCGGTTCGTGCTCGCGCTCCAGGAGCCGGTAGCCCTCGGGGCCGGGCAGAAAAAGCACGCAGCCGCCGGCCGGGGGCGGCGAGGGTACGACGGTGGGTTCCGGGAGGGCCGCAGGCACGTCATTCTCCCCGGCGGGGGCAGGCGCGTCGAGCGGGAGCTCGCCGGACGCAGCGAGCGGAAGCTCGCCGGACGCAGCGAGCGCCACCTCGCGGACCATCCCGGCGACGCGCGCGACGAGCTCCTCCAGCCGGTCCAGCCCGCTGAGGTCGAGTGGAGGCGGCCGTCGACGCCGCCGAAAAATCCGGCGAAACCACATGCCGCGCCCTTTCGCGCCGCCCGGCGCTCTCCCTGCCGTCCGGTCAGGCCGAGCCGGGGCTGACCGCGCCGGGCCGGCCGCCGCGATAGCCTCGCGGCGTGGAGATCGGGCAGGCCGAGGAGCGCGACCTCGAGGGCATCCTCGTGATCTACAACGACGCGATCCTGACCACGACCGCCGTCTTTTCGGACGAGCCCGTAACCCTCGAGAACCGGCGCGAGTGGCTCGAGGCCCGAGCCGGGCAGGGCTATCCCGTCCTCGTCGCGCGCGACCCCAGCGGCGCGGTGCTCGGCTTCGCCACCTTCGGCGACTTCCGCGCCTGGCCGGGTTACCGGCACACCGTCGAGCACAGCGTCTACGTCCGCGGCGACGCTCGCGGCCGGGGGATCGGCTCCGCGCTCCTGGAGGCGCTCTTCCCGCTCGCGGTCGCGCTCGACAAGCACGTGCTGGTGGCCGGGATCGACGCCTCGAACGACGCCTCGATCCGGCTGCACGAGCGGCTCGGCTTCGAGCGCGTCGGGCTGCTCCCCGAGGTCGGCCGCAAGTTCGACCGCTGGCTCGACCTCGCCTTTCTCCAGAAGCGGCTCTAGGCGACGGCGCGCGAGGCGACGAGCTCGGCGGCCCCGATCGGACCCGAGGCGAGCTCGGTCGCACCGATTGCCGCGGCGAGCTCGGCGAGCCCGTTGCCGGCCACCGCGAGCGGGAAGCGCGCAGCCAGGATCGTCAGCTCGTCGGCACACGCCTGCAGCCGTGCCGGCTCGACGGTGGCGACGACGACGAGCGCCGGCTGCAGGGTCGTGGCCGTCTCGGCCAGCGTCGCGGGCGGCGTGTCGGCCCCGAGGTACGTGATTCGCCAACCGTGCTCGCGCAAGGCGAGTCCGAAAACGATCAGGGAGAGGTCATGCTGCTCGCCCGGCGGGCATGCGAGCACCGCCCGCGGCCCCGCTCCCCGGTCCCAGCCCCGGGCGAGCCCGAGCATCCGGCCGCGGAGCAGGCTGCTGGCGAAGTGCTCCTGCCCGATCGTCACCTCGCCCCGCCGCCAGCGCTCGCCGAGCTCGCGTAGGACCGGGAGCACGGAGTCGCGGAGGACGGTCTCGCGGGTGAGCGAAGCGATCAGGGTGTCGAGCGCCGCGTGGGCACCGACGTCGTCGAACGCGAGCAGCGCGTCCAGCAGGGAGCTGGACGTGGGCAGCTCGGGCTCCGCGGCGAGCGCGATCCCCGCCGCCTCTCCCGCGGAGAGCCCGCGGGCGAGCGCGTCGGTCATCGCCCGCACCCGCCGCTCGTCCTCCGAGGAGTAGAGCCGGTAGCCGCCCGCGCTCCGCTCGGGCTGGAGCAGCCCGTAGCGGCGCTCCCAGGCGCGCAGCAGCTCCCGCGAGACGCCGGTGCGGCGGGCGAGCTCACCGATGCGAAGGACGGCCGGCACGGGCGCCAGTGTACAGACTCTCTACAAAGGTTTGACATCGAGGTGAACGGGCTATACCATCCTTTGACAAACATTGTACAACCAAGGAGGGTGAGATGAAGAAGCTCGACATCCTGGCAGCAGTGCTCGTCATCGTCGGAGGGCTCAACTGGGGCCTCGTCGCGATCGCCGAGTTCGACCTGGTCGCAACGATCTTCGGCCTCGACTTCGGCCAGACGAACGCCGCGACCCGGATCGTCTACGGCCTCGTCGGCCTCGGAGCCGTCTACCAGATCGCGCAGCAGGCCGCGATCCGCCGCCGCTGGTCGTCCTCGGCGGCGGTGACGGCCTGATGGCAGCCGCAGACCGGCGCCCCTCTCCCGTCGGCGCGTACGTGCGCTCGCGGGAGGGAGGCGCCCAGGCGCTGATCCTGCTCGCCGCGGCGATCTCGTTCGTCCTCTCGGTGTCGCTCTGGTTCGCCGGCAGCGAGAGCGAAGGGATCTTCGTCGGGTTGTGGGTGCCCTCGATCCTCGCGCTCGGCGCGATGGTCGCACCCAGAGGAGGCAGGGCATGAGCAATCTCGGCATCTTCCTCGTCGGGACGCTCGTGACCTTGATCGTCCTCTCCGCGCTCGGGCTCCTCGTCTGGGGCGCGATCATGGACGGCCGCTACAACGATGCCCACCGGGCGGCCGACGAGGCCGCCCGCGGCGACCGGCCAGGCCGGCCTGTCAATGCCGCCTAGCTTCACCCCCCTGCGCTCGCTCGAGCGCGGAGGCGTCCTCGAGGCGTTGCAGTCGGCAGCCCGGCTCCGTCGCCGCCCCGAGGACGCCGACCTCGGCGGGCTCGTCCGCCTCGCCGGGGAGGGCGACGTGCTCGCCCGGATGACCTCCGCGTACGCGCTCGGCCGCAGGCCGGAGGCGCAGGCAGGGCACGCGCTCCTCGCGCTACTCGAGACGGGCGACCCAAGCCTTCAGGAAGCCGCTGCGCTCGCCCTCGCCGAGCGCCTGCCCCTCTCCGCCGCACGCGACCCGCTCACCCGGCTGGCCCGGGAGGGCGGCTTCGGGGGGATGCTGGCGGAGCTCGCCCTCGACGATTGGTCGGCAGCTCCCGGAAGCACCCCCGCACGTCCCGCGCGCGCCGGCGGGCTCCGCGTCGCCCAGGTCTTCCTCCAGGGACGGATCGACGGCCGGCTCTCCGAGGCGGGCGCCGGCGACGGCGGCGGGCTCGCCACGCTTGTCGTCCACCTCTCGCGGGCGCTCGGCCGGCGCGCAGAGATCGCGCACGCCGTCACGATCACCCGGGCGGTCGCCGGCGACCCGGGAAGCGAGCAGATCGACGAGCGGGCGTCGATCGAGCGGATCTCCTTCGGCCCGGCCGGTTACCTCGCCACGGGCGAGATGTGGGAGCACCGCCGCGAGGCCGAACTGGCGCTCGAGCACGCCCTCCGCGCGCTGCTGCCCCTCGACGCGGTCCACCTCCGCTTCGCCGACATGGGCACGCTCGCGGCCGGCCGGGTCTGCCGCCGGCTCGGGATCCCCGTCGTCTTCACGCTCGCCGCCGACCCGCACGTGGTCATCCGGGCGGCCGAGCAGGCGGGCACCCTCGATCGCGACACGTGGGCCGCTGCCGACCGGCGCGACCACTTCCTCCTCCGCCTACAGCTCGTCGAGTCGATGCTGGAGGACGCGGAGGGGCTCGTCGTCTTTCCCCGGCCGGCCGCCGAGGCGGGTGCGGCCGAGCTGCTCGGCCTCGACGACGCCGACCCCGTCGTCCGGCGCCTGCGTACCGTTCCCGAGGGGATCTCGCTCCGGACGCTCGACGCCGCAGCCCTGGCCACGGGGACGACCCCGGAGCCTGCAGGCCGGGCTGCGCTTCGGGCGGCCGTGGCCGCGCTGCCCGCTCACCGGGCCGGGCTGCCGCTCATCCTCTCGGTCGGCCGCCTCCACCGCGTCAAGGGCTTCGACCGCCTCGTCGAGGCCTGGGCGGACGAGCCCGGGCTGCGCGAGCAGTTCAACCTCGCGATCGTCGGCGGCGACCTCGCAACCCCTACGGCCGAGGAGGCGGGCGTCCTCACCGCCGTGCGGGAGGCCGCCACGCGCCATCCCGGCGCGGACGACGGCCTGCTTCTGCTGGGACATCGCTCGCACGGGGACGTCGCCCAGATCTTCCATGCGGCCCGTGCCGGGATCCCGGGCGTCGTGGGCGCAAACGGCGTGTACGCGTGCGCGAGCGACAAGGAGGAGTTCGGGCTCGCGCTCCTGGAGGCGCTCGGGGTCGGCCTCGCCGTCGTCGCCCCCAGGACCGGCGGCCCGGGCACCTACGTCCAGGACGGCGCCACCGGCTTCCTCGTCGACACCACCTCGGTTACGGCCCTACGCGACGGGCTCACCGGCGCGGTGGCCGTCCGCCACGACGAGCTGCGCGCGCGCAGCGCCGCCGAACTGGTCCGGCGCGACTACTCCGTCGACACGATGGCGGCCAAGCTCGCCGCCCTCTACCTGGAGCTCGGCCGGACCGCTCGGCTCGCCGCCGCATGAGAGCGCTGCTCGTCACCCCCGACTACGCCTCGCACTACCTGCCGCTCTCCGCCCTCGGGCTGGAGCTACAGCGGCGCGGTCACCACGTCGTCGTCGCCTCCGGACCGGCGCTCGCGCAGCGGGTCGAGGAGGACGGCTTCGAGCATCGGACTCTGGTACTCGGCGCGGGCAGCAACCCCGGCCTGATCCGCAGCGCCGAGCAGGTGGGCGAGGAGGCCTCGCACCTCGACGGCTTCCTGGCGGCGACCCGCGCCGGGATGGTCGCGACGCTCCGTTTCCAGGCAGAGGCGCGCCTGCACGACCTGCTCTGGGAGCCCGAGGCCGTCACCGGCCACCTCGGGCGGATCCTCGCCGACGTGCGGCCGGACGTCGTCGCCGCCGACCAGCTCGCCTTCGGGGCGACGCTGGCGCTGCGGGCACTCGAGCGGCCGTACGTCGCCTTCCACCCCGGGCATCCGAGCGCGATCCCCGGGCCTGGCGAGCTCTTCGGCTTCCCCCACCTCCGCCCACGCGAGCTGGACGCCGGGGAGGCCGAGCTGGCGCAGCTCTGGCGGCTCTGCGCCGAGGTCTCCGACCGCTTCACCGACACCTTCAACCGGACGCTTCGCAGCCTCAACCCGCGGGCGCCCCGCGTCGTCTCGGCGCTCTCGGCGACCTCGTCGACGCTGACCCTGCTCAACTACCCGGCCGAGCTCGGCGAAGGCCGGCGCGGCCTCCTGCCTCGCTCCGCCCGGTTCGTCGGCGCTTCCGTCCGGGACGTGCCGGCGCCCGACCTGGCGCGCCTCCTCGCGGAGACGGACACGGGGCTGCCCCGGATCTACGTCTCGCTCGGGAGCTTCCTCTCGGCGCGCACCGACGTCCTGCATCGAATCGTCGCCGCGTTCCGGGAGGAGCCCGTACAGCTGCTGCTGGCGTCCGGGGTGACGCCGCCCGACCTCTTCGGCGACCTGCCGCCGGGCTGGCACGTCAGACCGTACCTACCGCAGCCGGCCGCGCTCCGGGCCTGCGACCTCGTGCTCACACACGGCGGCAACAACACCGTCACCGAGGCACTCTGGGCGGGGGTGCCGCTCCTCGTCGCGCCGTTCTCGACCGACCAGTTCGCGGGAGCGGAGGACGTCCGTCGGGCCGGCCTCGGCGATGTCTTCGACCCGAACAGGGCGCCGCCGCCCGAGCTCGCGGCCCGCGCGCGGGCGATCCTGACGGGCGAGGCCCCACGCCGGGCGGCCGCGCTCGGGGCACGGCTCCGGGCCGAGGCCGGCCCGAGGGTCGCCGCCGACCTGGTCGAACAGGCCGCTCCGTCGATGTCCGCGTCTAGCCGGCGAGCGCGCCGGCGAAGACCTGCCACGCCAGCACACTCTTCGCGACCAGGCTGAGTACGAGGTAGACGCGCTCGCCGAAGACGTAGCTCCGCCACGGCCCCAGGCGCCGGTACTGGAGCCACATGTTCACGGCGAAGCTCATGAAGAGGACGAAGAGCGAGAAGAAGATCGCGAAGACGAACCCTGGGACATCCGCCTGGTCGTTTCCGCGGTAGAGCTGGATCCCGATTGCGATCCAGGGGACGGCGCCGAGGATCGAGCCGTAGATAAACGGCCGCCAGTCCACCGGCTGCCCGGGCCGGTTCGTGCGCTCCATCACGAGCCCGAAGAAGATCATTCCCGCGTTCACCCCGAAGATCGCGACGAGGGCGCTGACGTCGCGGATCCCCGGCAGCATCGCGATCAGGACGATCATCAGGGAAGCGCTGACCGAGTACTCCCACCAGCGCGCGGGGTTCATCTCCCGGTCGAGGTTGCGCCGGTACCAGCCGTGAATCCGCGGCGCGGCCATCAGCCCGTGGTCGAGAGCGGCGAGGAAGAGGAAGAGGGCGACCGCAGCTCCGAACGGCACGTTCCAGAGGACATCCGTCTGCTGCGAGCCCGTGGACGGCGGCCCGTCCAGGTAGCTCCAGGTGATCGGCAGGGTCGCGTCGCTCGCGAGCAAAAGGATCGCGACCCCCTGCGCGGCATGCGCGAGAGCGAGGAAGGCGTTCCAGGCGCGGAGGCTCTTCATGCCTCCACTCTATTTGCCACGCTGCGCCGAGGTCAGGCGCCGGCGACGTCGCGGCGCGCGAACACGCCCCAGCCCAGCAGGAGCGGGACGAGCGCGTACAGCCCGCAGACCCAGGCGGCGCGAAGGATCGACTCGCCGCCTCGGCCGTAGAGCGACTGCCAGGCGTCGAACTGCTGCGGCAGCAGATACGGCTTCGCGCCCTCGAGGCCTGGGAGAACGGCGATCCCCTGGAACGCGAGCCCGAACAGGACGGTGCCGACGATCGCGGCGGCGCTGTTCCTCGTCACCGTCGAGAGGAAGAGCGCGACCGAGACAAGCACGGCGAGCGGGAGCAGGTACGTCGCGTAGGCGAGCGCCGCGAGCCCGAGCCCGTGGGCGCCGCTCGCGAAGGTGCCGTCGAGGAGCATGACCCCGTGCAGTCCCCAGGACGCGACCGAGCCGACGAGCGAGGTTGCGAGCAGCACCGCCATCAGCGCGACGCCGTAGGTGCCCGCGGCGAGCGCCTTCGCGGCGTAGATCGTCCCGCGGCCCGTCGAGCGGGTCAGGATCATCTTCAGGGTGTTGTTCGAGTCCTCGGAGGCGACGATGTCGCCGGCGACGAGCGCCGAGATCACCGGGGCGCCGAAGAACGTCGCGAAGGCCAGGAGCGCCAGTGGCAGGACGACGCCGCTCTGAGTCACCTGCCGCGCGAGCGGGATGTCCGGCGGCAGGCCCGCGTTCGACTTGACCGTCAGCACGACCACGAAGGCGAGCGCGTAGATGAACGCCGCGACGAGGCCCACCCACGTCCGCTTCTGCCTGACGAGCTTCCGGGTCTCCCAGCCGTAGGCGCGCAGGAGCTTCATGCCGCCTCGGTCACGGTGAAGAAGAGGTCCTCGAGCGAGCGCTGCTCCCGGGCGAGCTGCCGGACCGGGATGCCGGCACGGCCGAGCGCGATCGTGATCCGGTCGACGACCGGCTGCGGGCCGTCGAACCAGAGCACGCCGCGCTCGAGCCGAGCCTCGGGAGCGCCGTTCGCGCGCAGGGTGGCGAGCGCGAGCAGGTCGTTCCCGGTCTCGATGCGGTAGGCGCCGCCGGAGCTCGCGCGAAGCTCGTCCAGGCGGCCCTCGAAGGCGATCCGGCCGTTGTTGACGATCGCCACGCGGTTGCAGACCTCCTCGACGTCGGCGAGGAGATGGCTCGAGTAGACCACCGTCACGCCCTGTTCGGGCAGGCCCGAGACGAGGGTGCGCATGTCCCGCATCCCGGCGGGGTCGAGCCCGTTCGCGGGCTCGTCGAGCACGAGCAGCCTCGGGGAGCGCATCAGCGAGGCGGCGATCCCGAGCCGCTGCCGCATCCCGAGCGAGTAGGTGCCGACGCGGTCGCCGGCGCGGTCGAGCAGGCCGACGCGGTCGAGCACCCCGTCCACGACGAGCCGGTCGGCCCGGCCGTCGAGCGAGCCGAGCAGGCGGAGGTTCTCCCGGCCCGTCAGGTAGGGGTAGAAGGTCGGCGACTCGACGAAGCCCGCGACGCCTTCGAGCGCGGCGATCCCCTCGGCCGGGTCACGGCCGAAGAGCCGCACCGTGCCGCCGTCGCGCCGGATCAGGCCGAGCAGCATCCGCAGGGTCGTCGTCTTCCCGGCCCCGTTCGGGCCGAGATAGCCGTAGATGTCGCCCTCCTCGACGGTCAGGTCGACCGAGTCGACGACGGCGCTGTCGCCGTAGCGCTTGACGAGGCCTCGAACTTCCACCGGCAGCATGCCTCGACGGTACGCCCGGGCTTGTGAACGGCGCCTGAACGCGTGGACGGAGCTAGACGGCGATCACGACCTTGCCGCGGGCGTGACCCTCCTCGAGGTACTCGATCGCGGCCGGGGCCTCGCGGAGCGGATACGTCCGGTCGAGCACCGGCGCCAGCGTGCCCGCATCGACGAGCCCGGTGAGGAAGAGGACGTCATCCCGGCGCATGCTCGCGAGGAAGGGCCGCAGCCGCTGGCCCACGAAGGGCGAGACGACGACGGCGCGGAACGGGAGCGCCAGCGGCCCGAGCCAGTTCCCCTTCCCGCCGCCGAGGAGCACGACGGTGCCCGTGGGTGTGGCCGTGCGGCGCAGCGCCGGCAGGGAGCGGTTGCCGACGCAGTCGAGGACGAGGTCGTAGCGCTGTCCGCGCCGCGAGAAGTCCTCGACCGTGTAGTCGACGACGTCGTCGGCGCCGAGCGAGCGGACGAGCTCGACGTTCACGGTGCTGCAGACGCCCGTCACCTCGGCACCGAGCGCCTTCGCGATCTGGACGGCGAGCGTCCCGACCCCGCCCGAGGCGCCGTTGACGAGCACGCGCTGCCCGGCTTCGAGCCGCCCGATGTCGCGCAGCCCCTGGAGCGCAGTGCAGCCGGCCAGCGGCAACCCGGCGGCCTCCTCGAACGTGAGTCGGGCGGACTTCGGCACGCAGGTGTCCTCACCGGCCCGCTCGTACTCGCCGAGGGCGCCCCAGCGGCCCCAGCCGAGCACCTCGTCGCCCGGCTGCACCTGCGTCACGTTCCTCCCGACCGCCTCGACACGGCCCGCCATGTCGACGCCGCGGACGCTCCGCTTCGGCCGCCGGAGCCCCTCGCCGAGCCGGACGAGGTACGGGAGCCCGCGCAGCACGTGCCAGTCGAATGGGTTCAGCGCGGCGGCGTGCACCCGGACGAGGATCCCGTCGTCGTCGAGCTCGGGGCGCTCGATCTCGCGGAGCTCGAGGCCGGCGGGAGGACCGTACGCATCCTGGGCGAAGACATACACTGTAAGTTCAGCCTAGACGTACACCGTAAGTCTGTCAAGCGTGACATCCGAGCCGACCCCCACTCCCCGCCCCCGGACACCGCTCAGCCGTGAGCGGGTGCTCGACGCGGCGATCGCGATCGCGGACAGCGGCGGCCTCGAGGCGCTGTCGATGCGGCGGCTCGCGCAGGCGCTCGGGGTCGAGGCGATGTCGCTCTACAACCACGTCGCGAACAAGGCCGAGATCGTCGCTGGGATCGCCGACCGTGTGCTCGAGGTGATCGAGCTGCCGGTCGGCCCTGGCGAGTGGGAGTCGTCGATCCGGGCCTTTGCGATCTCCGCCCACGACGCGTTCGTCCGTCATCCGTGGGCGTGCGAGGTCGTGATGTCCTCCCCGCCGCCGTCCACCGTGCCGAACGCGCGGATGCGAGCGATGGAGTGGCTGCTCGGCCGCCTGCGCGAGGCCGGCTTCCCGCCCGCACTCGCCTACCACGCCTACCACGCGCTCGACAGCCACATCCTCGGGTTCACGCTCTGGGAGCTCGGCCACTCGGGCGGCGGCGAGGAACTGGAGGATCTGGCGGGCGTCGTGCTCCAGGCGCTCCCCGAGGGCGAGTTCCCTCACCTCGTCGAGCACATCCACCAGCACGTCGACGGGCTCGGCCCCGAGGAGCAGCGTGAGTTCGCGTTCGGCCTCGACCTGATCCTTGAGGGACTCGGGCGGAGGTTGGACGCGGGCGCCGTTCAGTCCTCGACGAACCCGACGCTGACGTAGTAGGTGAACGTCGAGACCGTCACCTGGCTGGCGCGGTACCGGAAGCGCAGCTCTCCGCCGTCGCGGCGGCGGAGGACGACCGAGCCGTGGTGCTTCCCCAACTGCACCATCGCGCCGTAGAGCTCCGGTGCCTCCTCGGTGACGACGATGTCGGGCACGCGCAGCCGCAGCAGCTCTTCCCGCGTGTAGCCGAGCGTGGCGCAGGCCCCGTCGTTGACGGCCAGATAGCGCATCTCCTCGTCGGCGACGAAGACGAGTGCGGCGGCGCCGTCGATGGCTTCGCCCAGCAGCAGCTGCTGGATGAAGGGGTCGCTCGGATCGGTGTGGGGCTGGTTCGCTGTCGACATCGGGTCTGAGGTTGCGCAAGGGACCCGGGGGCAGGGGGTGTCCGGGGAGCAGTGTTGCGGAGGTCCATCTCCTCGTCAAGAGACGAACCGCGACTTTTGGCGGAGGGAGGGCGGCACCGGCCGGCGCCGCCCTCCCTCCGCTCAGCTCGGCTGCTTGACGATCCGGATGTACGGCTTGGGCGACTCCCAGCCGTCCGGGAAGAGCTCCTTCGCCTCGTCGTTCGAGACCGAGCCCGCGATGATCACGTCGTCGCCTGGCTGCCACTGGGCGGGCGTCGAGACCTTGTGCTTCGCGGTCAGCTGGAGCGAGTCGATCACGCGCAGCACCTCGTCGAAGTTGCGCCCCGTCGTCATCGGGTAGACGAGGACGAGCTTGATCTTCTTGTCCGGCCCGATCACGTAGACGTTCCGCACCGTCTGGTTGTCGGCCGCCGTCCGGTCCTTCGCCTCGCCCCCGACGCTCGCGGGCAGCATCCCGTAGAGCTTCGAGACGGTGAAGTCGGAGTCGCCGATAATCGGGTAGTTGGGCGCCGTCCCCTGCGTCTCCTCGATGTCGCGCGCCCACCGCTCGTGGTCGTCCGTCGCGTCGACCGAGAGGCCGACGATTTTCACGTTCCGCTTGTCGAACTCCGGCTTGATCGAGGCCATGTAGCCGAGCTCGGTCGTGCACACGGGCGTGAAGTCCTTCGGGTGCGAGAAGAGCACGCCCCAGGAGTCGCCCAGCCACTCGTGGAAGCTGAGCGGCCCCTCGGTGCTCTCGACCTTGAAGTCAGGTGCGTCCTGACCGATTGTCAATGTCATCTGCCATCTCCTCCGTCGTGACTGAGCTAAAACTATCCAAAGTGTAGTGGATCGATTCGACCCGCGGCGACGATACAGCCGTACTACGATCCGGGGGTGGCGTACGACGAGGATCTGGCCGGCCGCATCCGGGAGCTGCTCGGGAGCGAGCCTGGCCTGACGGAGCAGAAGATGTTCGGCGGGCTCGCCTTCCTGGTCGGCGGGAACATGGCCGTCGCTGCGAGCGGCCAAGGAGGGGCGATGATCCGCGTCGACCCGGACGGGTCGGACGCGCTGATCGAGACGACGGAGGCCTACCCGATGGAGATGCGCGGCCGCGAGATGCGCGGCTGGCTCCGCGTCGATGTGGAGCACCTCGCGACGGACGAGGAGCTGGCGGCGTGGGTCGAGCGCGGCGCGCGCTACGCCCGCTCGCTTCCCGCGAAGCGCTAGGCCCGGACGAGCTTCACCCGTCCGCTCAGCGACGCCCACGACCCGTCACCCGTCAGCACCGTGGCGGCATCCACCTCGTCGGCCGTCGCGAGCACGAACGCGTCCGGCAACCGCAGGCTCCTGGACTCGCTCCGGAGCTGCGCCGCCGACCGAGCGATCGCGGGTGAGATCGGCTCGATCCGAATGGCGAAGTCCGTGAGGAACGCGTCGACCTCCGTCTCGCGCCCGGCGCCGCGGCGGTACGGGCCGACCAGGATCTCGGCGTAGACGGAGGCCGGGATCATCAGCTCGTCGTGCTGGTGTTCGGTCAGCGCCGCCACCGCGGCGTCGTGGAGCGTGTCGTCGGAGTCGAGGAACGCGATCACGACGGATGCGTCGAGGACGACTAGCGCCACTCGTCACGGAGGCGGTCGAGCTCGCCGCGCTCGTACACGCCTCGAAGCGCGCCGGCGTGTCGCTCGACGAGGTTGACGTCCCGCTCCAGCAGGAGGCGCCCCTGCCCGTCGGCGACGACGCGGACCTCGTCACCCGGCTTCAACCCGGCGTCTTTGAGAGCCTGCACGGGAATGGTTGCCTGGTGCTTGGCGCTGATCCGAGTGAACCCCCGACGACGTTTCTTTACTTCTTTCATCAGAAGTAAGGGTAACAGAGCTCCTCTCTGCGTCAACCCGCGACCAGGGTCTGTTAACGACGCCGGGTCAGCCCTCGAGCAGCCGCTTGAACTCGGGGTCGTCGCGGACCGCGTCGAAATCCGAGTCGCTCGCGGCGTAGTTCCTGAACTGGTCTGAGAGCTCGATCGCCCGGCCGAGGTGCTCGATCGCGTCGGCGCTCCGCCCGGTGAGGCTCTCGCAGCAGGCGAGGTTGAAGTGCAGCAGCGCCGAGTCGGGGCTGGCCTCGATCGCTTCGGGCCCGCGCGCGACGACCCCTTCGTAATCCCCGGCCTCGTGCAGCTTCCGGAGCGGGTACCACGCCTCCCATCCCACCGGGTCGTACGCCTTGCCGACGATCCCGCCCATCACGACGATCGTCGTCCCTGCCTCCTCGGCGATGGCCGTCCGGTTCACGTTCGGCGCGACGAGGACGAAGGTGCCTGGGGGCGCGTCCCGGCGCTCGCCGTCGAGCTCGAAGACGGCGCTCCCCCGGGTGACGAGGTAGAGCTCCTCGCGCCCCTCGTCCTCGTCGTGCTCGTTGATGATCCGGTCGCCGGCGGCCTTCGCGGTAAAGGCGTTGACCCCGAAGCTCGAGATCCCGAAGTGCTCCCGGACCGGCCGCATCGGGCTCTCCCCCGGAGACTCCAGCTCGGGAATGTCGTCGACGTGTGAGATCGAGTAGCCGGTAACAGAAAGCCCCCTTGTTCGCCTTGTCGTCGCAGTTGCGGGTGCGAGTGTAGGCAGCGCGGGGTAGCGCCGCGAACTCAGGCGCAACTTCTTCCGCGGCGGCGAGTGGCGCGCCGAGCGCATGACCATGCTGGAGGTTCGACGGGCGGATCAGGCTCACTAAAGGACCGCACGCCCCGCACGGGGCGTGCGGTCCGTCTCGCGCTACTGCGTGGCGGCGCGGCAGAGCTCGGGGATGCTGATTCCGAGCTGCTGGTAGTCGCCGACCGAGCGGCCCTGGCGGACGGAACCGTCCGGGTTCGTCACCTTCGGGCCGGGCGACTGCGAGGGAACGACGTTCCCCGCGTTGGCGCCGGGCGCCTGCTCCGACGGGCCTCCGGGGGCGCCGTTCGCCTGGTTCGGCTCGTTGCCGTAGAACACGTCGGAGATGCAGTCGCCGACGGTGGGGCCGTTCTGTCCGTTGCCGGCGGCCTGCACCGGCAGCGCGAAGACGCTGACAGCCGCGGCCGTCAGCGTCAGCACGAGAAACGTACGTGCCTTACCGATCATTCGATCCTCCGCACTCGACCGGCGCGGGTGCGCCGGACCCCGTTCATCTCCCCTGCGTCGACTCCTGGCAAACGGCGCCGGCTTGCGGAGATGGCGCCGTGGATGCGCTGGCGCGCTCGCGGCGGGAAGGCGAAGAGCACCGCTTGGTTGAGCCAACGATGGACCTGAGGGGCGTTCTTTCAAACCCTCCCGATCCGTGACGGCGGTTGATCGAAGGGGTTTGACCGATCGCTGGTTCGAGTCCAGTTGGCCGGAACTAACGAGACAGCTTGCAAACCTCTCCCCTCCTCTGGAGCGGATTCTCGATGTAGCCGCACTGTCTTGAGGGGCGAGCCACCCGACCGGAACCTCCCGTGCTCGACGAACTGCGACTTGCGAACTCCTCGCCGCGATCGCTTGAAACATCCGTCCTGGACGTGGAGCTCAGCGAGCGCCGGCGTGATGCCTTAGACGGTGCGGGGCCGCCACGGCTCGTGCTCGTGCGCGAGCCAGACCAGCTCGGGGTCGAGTGCGCGCACCCGCAGCTGGCCTTCGGTGTGCGGCTCGTCGAGCTCGCCGAACCACACCGCCACGTCGCCGCCGACGATGACCGGACGCCCACCAGTCTCGACAACGACCACCTGCATGCCGCGTGTGTGGCCCGGCGCCGGAACGAGCCGGAGCCCGGGAAGCAGCTCGAGCTCGCCGTCGACGGGCACGTACTGCACGCCGGGCGCCTCGACCCACTCGCGAATGGTGTAGTCGTTTTCGCTGCGCGCGTCCTCGAGCTCTCGACGCTGGACGTAGGACGCTGGACGTAGATCGGCTTGCCGGCGAAGAGGTGGTTGCCGCCGCAGTGGTCGAAGTGCAGATGTGTGTTGACGACGATGTCGATGCCGGCGGGGTC
>JBBQHQ010000016.1:0-28800 GCA_038324115.1 Gaiellales bacterium | reverse complement strand
GGCTTCGCGGCGGCGTCGCCGCGAAGCCCCTTCCCCTTTCAGGAGGTTCCGCCCGTGCATCGTTCCGTCCACATCCTGCTCGCTCTGCTCGCCGGCGCGCTCGCGATCGTCTCGACCGCCTCGGCGATCGTCGGCGGCCGCGTCGACGGCGACGCGCACCCCTACGCGGGCGCGCTCGTCGTGGACGGGGCAGTCGCGTGCTCGGGCGTCCTCGTCGGCCCGACGGTCTTCGCGACCGCCGCGCACTGCGTCGAGGGCTTGCCGGACGGCGCTCGGGTCGCGGTCAGCTTCGACGCCTCGCTCGACGCGGCCGGCTGGACGCTCCTGGGCGGAGCCGCCTTCGCCGATCCCGGCTACGCGGGGAAGACGCGGAGCGATCTCGCGGTGGTCGTGCTCGATTGGGTCGCACCGGTCGCCCCGGCGTCGCTCCCCGGCCGGAACGCGGTCGACGCCGTCGCCCGGGGCACCGAGGTGACGAGCGTCGGCTTCGGCTACTCGGCGGTCACCGCCAAGCGGGACTTCGTCTACGACGGGCTCCGGCACGCGGCGGAGTCGCCGCTGAAGAAGCTGACGGCTCAGACGCTGACGCTGGCCACGCGGGCAGCCGGCCCGTGTCTCGGCGACTCCGGGGGGCCGCAGCTCCTGGGGGATACGGTGCTCGCCCTCACGAGCTCGGGCTCCAAGGACTGCTCCGGCTCGGCCGAGGCGGTTCGGCTCGACAGCGGCCCGGCGCGGGCCTTTCTCGGGCAGTTCGTCGCGATTCCCTAGAGGCCGTAACCAGGTCGGGGGCAGTGCCGTTATAGGGGCATGGAGCTTCTGCTGACGGTGCTGCTCATCCTGATGATCCCGGGCCTCGTGACGTACCTGCGCCCGGTCGATCGCGAGCAGCGCGCGGGCTCCGAACTCGAGGCCTAGTCCGCCTCCCGGCCTAGGGCCTGCGCCGAACCCCCTGTGGAGAAAGAGTTGCTCTTTCTCCACATTCGGGGACAGTCCCCGCTCTTCGCCGCGGTTGCGGGCACGAGAAAGGGGCCCCGTAGGGCCCCCGTCTCGATCTCGTCGCGCCTGTGTCGGCGCGGGCCGGCTCGACTAAAGGAGCCAGGCCAGAAGGATGATGATGACGATGAGCGTGAGCAGTCCGCCGCCGATGTACATTCGGTCCTCCTTGGTGGTTGCTAGGGGTGTAACGGCGGACGCGGGAAATCGGATACGGCCTCCCGGTAGCATGGGCCGCCGGTACGGCGCCGTGGCCGAGTGGTTAGGCAGAGGCCTGCAAAGCCTCGTACAGCAGTTCGAATCTGCTCGGCGCCTCTGACAGCCGCCCGCGGGTGCGCTACGCGGACGAGGGCGGGCGGCGCTCGTCATAGCGCGGCAGCCCGTCGTCCGGAATCGGCTCCCACGCGGCCGCGTAGGCGACGAACTGGTGCAGCGACGGCCGCACCCCGGGATCGCCGTCCACGGCGCCCAGGCGGACGCCGATCCGCTCGCCCGCGCGGCTGAAGAGATGTGAGCCGCAGAGCCCGCAAAAGAACTTCTCGGCTCCGTCCGGGGGCGCCCACGAGCTCAGGTGCTGCTCGCCGGCGACGACCCGGAACGAGCCCGGCTCGACGGCGCCGTTCGCGGACGAGCCCGTGCCCGTCCGGCGCTGGCAGCGTGTGCAGTGGCAGTAGCTCGCCGAGACGAACGGCTGCTCGACCTCGAAGCGGACGACGCCGCACCCGCAGCCGCCGGTGATCACGCGCTGGCGCCCTCGAGCTCGCGCTTCCGGCGCGAGCTCGAGGACTGGCGCTTCGACCCGGAGAACTCGACCTTGCGGAGCCGGATCGAGGTCGGCGTCACCTCGACGCACTCGTCGTTGCGGATGAACTCCAGTGCCTGCTCGAGCGAGATCGGCCGCGGCGGGATCAGGCGGACGAGCTCGTCGGAGCTCGAGGCCCGCATGTTCGTCAGCTTCTTCTCCTTGCAGGCGTTCACGTCCATGTCCTCGCTGCGGGCGTTCTCGCCGACGATCATCCCCTCGTAGACCTCCACACCCGGCGCGACGAAGAGGACGCCGCGCTCCTGGAGGTTCGAGAGAGCGAAGGCAGTGGTCGGGCCGCGCCGGTCGGCGACGAGGCTGCCGGAGGGGCGCGTGCGGAGCTCGCCGTGCCACGGCTCCCAGCGCTCGAAGACGTGGTGCATGATCCCGGCGCCGCGCGTCTCGGTCAGAAACTCCGTCCGGAAGCCGATCAGGCCGCGGGCGGGGACGAGGTACTCCATCCGGGCCCAGCCGGTGCCGTGGTTGACCATCTGCTGCATCCGGCCCTTCCGGAGCGCGAGCATCTGCGTGACGACGCCGATGTAGTCCTCCGGCGTGTCGATCGCCACGCGCTCGACGGGCTCGTGGCGCTTCCCGTCCACCTGTTTCGTCAGCACCTCCGGCTTGCCGACGGTCAGCTCGAAGCCCTCGCGGCGCATGATCTCGACGAGCACGGCCAGCTGCAGCTCGCCGCGGCCCTGCACCTCCCAGACCTCGGGGCGCTCGGTGGGGAGGACGCGGAGCGAGACGTTGCCGACGAGCTCCGCCTCCAGCCGCGCCTTGATCATGCTTGCGGTCACCTTGTCGCCCTCGGTGCCGGCGAGCGGCGAGGTGTTGATCCCCAGCGTGATCGAGAGCGACGGTTCGTCCACGGCGGTGACCGGGAGCGGGCGGGGATCGTCCGGGTCGGCGATGGTCTCGCCGATCGTCACGTCGGGGAGGCCTGCGAGCGCGACGATCTCGCCCGGGCCCGCCTCGTCGGCGGGAACGCGGTCGAGCGCGTCCGTGATGAAGAGCTCGGTTGCCTTCGCGTGCTGGATCGTTCCGTCCGCCCGGCACCAGGCGATCTGCTGGCCCTTGCGCAGCGTCCCGTGCCGGACGCGGCAGAGCGCGAGCCTGCCGACGTACGGCGAGGCGTCCAGGTTCGTCACGAGCGCCTGGAGCGGGTGCTCCGGGTCGTGCGAGGGCGGCGGCACCGTCTCGAGGATCGTGTCGAAGAGCGGGGTGAGATCGTCCGCGAGCGCGTCGGCAGAGAGCCCGGCCTTCCCCTCGCGCGCGATGCAGTAGACGATCGGGAACTCGATCTGCGTCTCGTCCGCGTCGAGGTCGAGGAACAGCTCGTAGACCTCGTTCACGACCTCCTCGGCGCGCGCGTCCGGCCGGTCGACCTTGTTCACCACGAGCACGACGGGGAGCCGGGCCTCGAGTGCCTTGCGGAGCACGAAACGTGTCTGCGGTAGCGGCCCTTCGCTCGCGTCCACGAGGAGGAGGACGCCGTCGACCATCGTCAGGCCGCGCTCGACCTCGCCGCCGAAGTCGGCATGTCCGGGCGTGTCGATGATGTTGATCTTGACGTCGCCGCGCTGGACAGCCGTGTTCTTGGCCAGGATCGTGATCCCCTTCTCGCGCTCGAGGTCCATCGAGTCCATCACCCGCTCGTTCACGTCCTGGTTCGCGCGGAACGAGCCCGACTGCCAGAGCATGGCGTCGACGAGGGTGGTCTTCCCGTGGTCGACGTGGGCGACGATCGCGACGTTGCGCAGATCGTTGCGGCGGGCTGGATAGTCACGGCGCGGCACCGAATGAGGGTAGCTACGCCGCAGGCGCGCCGTCCTCGACCTCGCCCTCGATGGGCCGCGGGCCGCTAGCCGAACGCGAGCAGGACGAGCGCGATCAGGCCGGCGAAGGCGATCGGGACGCTGGCCCAGAGCGAGGCGAAGGTGGCGGCGAGGAACGGGGGCGCGAAGATGCGCAGCGGCAGCGAGAGCCCCACGAGGCCGCGGGCGCCCTCGGCGACGTTGCGGAGCCGCCAGAGCTGGCTCGTCGTCCGCCGGAAACCCGGGCCGGACGCGTCGGCCTCGCCTGCGATCCGCGTCAGCTCTGCGAGGTGCTCCCGGCTCTCGTCCGGCATCCGCCGCAGCCGCTCGGGCAGGCGTGCGACCTCCCCGAGGCCGAGCGAGAAGAGGAGCAGGATCGCGACCGGCACGAGCAGGAGCGCCGTGATCACGCCGTCGGCGACCGAGAATTCTCCCCGGGCGAGAGCCGAGGCGATCGCGGCCACGGCGACCATCGTCACGAAGGCGACCCGCCGGGCGAAGCGCGCGACGCCCCGCAGCAGGCGGACGAGTCCCTCGATCCCGCTGAACGTGGCGCCGACCTGCATCGCAGCGCACGTTAACGTGCCGGGGATGGACTCGTCGCTCGCCTTCGCGACCGAGCTCGAGCAGCGGGACGCGGCGCTCGCCGCCCAGCTCGAGCTTCTGCACGAGCTCGGTGACGCGGTGGACGTCGTCCGGGCGCGGGTGCTCGCGCTCGAGGAGCTGTTCGAGCGGCTGCCCGAGGACCGCCTGCACCTCGACGAGGCCCGGCGCGGGGCGGAGGCGGACGCGGAGGCGGCCCGGCAGGCGCTTACGGTGGCTGAGAAACACCTCGAGCAGGCCCGCGGCGAGGACGGTCGCACGACCGCCGAGCGGCTGCGCGCGCACGCCGCGACCGACGTGCGGACCGCCGAGGAGCGCGTCGACCGCCTCCGGCGGCGTCGGGCCGCGCTCGAGCACGAGGCCGAGCAGGCCGGTGCCGAGGCGGTCGACCTCGGCGGGCGCGCCCGCGAGCTCGCCCGGCGGCTCGACGGCGCTCCGCGGGCCTCGCAGACCGATCCGCCCGGTGAGGGGCTGGCTGCGCTCGCCGAATGGGGAGCGAGCGCGCACGCCGCATTGCTCGTGGCCCGGGGCGGCGTCGAGACCGAGCGCGAGCGCGTCGTCCGCGAGGCGAACGAGCTCGCCGCCGCCGTCCTCGGGGAGCCGCTCTACGCCGCGAGCGTCGCAACGGTGCGACAGCGGCTCGAGGAGCGGCTCGGATGATCGACCCGCTCGAGCGCTGGCGCGCGCTGGGCCTCCCGGACAAGCCCGACTACGCCGGACTCCTCACCTTCGGGGGCATGCCCTACACGCAGGCGCCGGCCGAGCTCGCCGGGGTCGACGTCGCGATCCTCGGCGCCCCCACCGACGACCTCGTCTCCGACCGGCCGGGCACGCGCTTCGCGCCGCGGGCGATCCGCGCAGCGAGCTGCCCTCCCGGGCCGCACCTCGAGGCCGGGATCGATGCCTTCTCGGTGCTGCGGATCGTCGATTACGGCGACGCGCCGGTCGTTCCCGCCGATCCCGAGGGCTCGCACCGTGCGATCGAGGCGCTCGTGTGCGAGGTGGTGGATGCGGGCGCGATTCCGGTCGTGCTCGGCGGCGACCACTCGATCACCGAGGCGAACATCCGCGCCGTCGCGGCCGTCCACGGCCCGGTCGGCCTCGTCCATTTCGACACCCATACCGACACCGGCCGCGAGGTCTTCGGCGTCGAGCGCTCGCACGGGACGCCGATGTTCCGCCTCGTCGAGCAGGGCCACGTGGACGCGACCCGCTACGTCCAGATCGGGCTGCGCGGCTACTGGCCCGGCCCGGAGGAGTTCGGCTGGCAGGCAGAGCGCGGGATCACGAGCCTCTTTGCCCACGACGTCCGCGAGCTCGGGATCGCCGAGGTCGTCTCCCGGGCGGTCGGCGTCGTCGGGGACGGCCCGGTCTTCGTCTCCGTGGACATCGACGTGCTCGACCCCGCGTTCGCGCCCGGGACGGGGACGCCGGAGCCCGGCGGGCTGACGTCCGGGGAGCTGCTCCTGGCCTGCCGGACGGTCGCGCAGCGCCTGGACGTCGTCGGCGCCGACCTCGTCGAGGTGATCCCGACGGCGGTCGGCTCGGCGGACGTGACCGCCCTCGTGGCCGAGCGCTGCGTCCGCGAGCTGCTGACGGGGATCGCGCTCCGCCGGCGCGGCTAGGGCAGGAGCTCGCGGAGGCGGGCAGCCCGGTAGTCGAAGATCTCGTTCACGAGCCGGCCGACGAAGCGGCGCGGCGCGAACGGCCCGCCGGGGACGCGGTAGCGGACGTTGTCGTAGATCGCGGTGCCGCCGTCCGCCTCCGTGAAGCGGTGCGTGTGCTCCCAGAGCAGGTAGGGCCCGCGGATCTGCCGGTCGGTGAAGCTGCGCGGCGGCTCCCACGCAGAGATCTCGGTCAGCCAGCGCACCGGGACGCCGAAGAGGCGGAGGCGGTAGCGGAGGAGAGCGCCCTGCCCGAGCTGCTCGGGCGCCTCGAGAATCCGGAAGTGGAGCCAGGGCGGCGTGATCGCCTCCAGGTTCTGCGCGTCAGCGAAGAAGGAGAACGTCTCCTCGAGGTCGTGCGGGACGAGCTGCGTCCGCTCGAGCTCGGCCGCCCTCACGAGCCGAGGCGTGCTCGCCAGGCGTCGCCGGCCGCGCGGCCCTCCGGCGTGGCGAGGAAGTGCTCGAGCGGGACGTGCAGGAACGTGCCCTCGGCCTCGGCGAGCAGCTCGCCGCCGTCCCGGAGCTCGCCCGCGATCTCCAGCCGGCGCCCCCGCTCTTCGGCCACCCGCGCGGAGACGACCAGCTCACGGTTGATCGGGACCGGCTTGCGGAAGCGGATCGCAAAGCGCGCCGTCACGGCTGGGAAGCGGTGCCACGTCGCGAGCAGGCCGCAGGCCTCGTCGAGCGCGGCGCCGACGATCCCACCGTGGACGAGCCCAGGGCCGCCCTGATGCTCGGGCCGGAACGTCACCGGCGAGGAGTACTCGTCCGCGCCCTCGGACTCCGGCAGCGCCAGGCGCAGCCCGTCGGGGTGGTCGCCGCAGCCGAAGCAGGCCGGGTCATGGTGTGGAGGGATCTCGAGCGTGGAGGGATCTCTAGGTGCTGAAGGGCAGCTGGATGTCCGACACGTCGAGCCCGAGGCTGGAGGCCATCCGGACCCCGTCCATGACGTCCTCCTGGAGCCGGCGGATGTCCGTGTCCCGCATCACGTTGCCGATCCAGGCGCGCTCCTTCGGCCGCCAGAGCGCGTGCTCGACGAAGATCGGCAGCAGCTTGTTCGCGGCCTTGATCAGCCGGTCCTTCGTCTTCTTCGAGGCGCCGTCGAGCAGGATCCGCTCGTAGGCGACACCGGAGCTGTGGTGGATCCCGTCGTCGATCGTCAGCCGGTTGCAGACGTCCTCCAGCACCGTCCCCCGGGAGGAGCGGGCGATCAGTCGGAAGCGGGGGATGATCAGGCGCTCGAAGAAGACCTGCATCTGGAAGACCTTCTCCTCCAGCGTCTCCGCGTTCAGCGTCAGGTCGACGAGCTTGTCGAGGTGGGGGTCGCGCTCGGAGGTGCCGCCCGCCTCCTTCGAGAGCTTCAGCCACGCCTCGACGTGGCGCGCCTCGTCCTGAACCATCGTTGAGTAGTAGAGCTTCGCCTCGGGGTGCGGCGCCATGTTCAGGAGCTGGCCGGCCATCTGAACCGCGAGCTCGTCCGCCTGCAGCTGCTGGGTGATCACCGAGCGCCAGACGGCACGGCGGCGCTCCTTCTTCTCGTGCGAGGCGCCGGCGCGGGTCTCCGGGATCGGCGGGATCTCGCCCCAGGGCAGATCGCGGACCTGCCACTCCTGCTTCTTCGCGAGCTCGTAGAAGCGGAGGACGCCGCGTGCCTTGTCGTTGTGGGCCGCGTCGTCGGCGGCGGCGCGCTCGGCCTCGATCAGAGGCGCGTAGGTCGCGTCGGCGTTGAGCGGCTCCTCGGAGACGGGATTGGTGCTCATCTCGCCTCGAATCTAGCGGAGTCCGCCGCGCTCGTGGTGCGCGCGGAAGAAGTTCTCGGAGCCCGCGGTCGCCATCGCGGCCGACGCGGAGATCTCCAGGGCGAGCGCGGTCGCGGCCACGATCTGGGCGAAACGGTAGACCTTGCCGGTTCCGGCGCAGCCGAGCAGCTCCAGCCAGGAACGGGCGTAGGGGAGGGTGGTGCCGCCGCCGACGGTGCCGACCTCGAGTCCCGGGAAGCGGATCGCGGCCTGGAGCCCACCGTCCTCGGTGCGGTGGGCGGTCCCGTGCGCCATCGAGCTCGTCCCGACCATCCCGAGATCCTGGCCCGTGCAGGCGAAGAGGGCCGCGATCGCGGATGCGGGCGTGAACGCGACCGATTGCATCCCGGAGGCGACGGCGCCGTGCGTGCCGGCCCAGGAGAGCTCGAGCAGGTCGTCGACCGTCGTCCGGAGGACGCGGCGGACAGTCTCGGCGTCGAGGGTCACCTCGGCGAGCACCGTCTTGCCGTGGCCGGAGTCGAAGAACTCGTGCGAGGGCTTCTTGTCCCCACCCATGTTCGCCTCGAGGATCGCGCGCTCGGGCCGGACCGGCGCCTGGGGGAGGACAAAGGCCATGTTGAGGGCGTAGCTGTTCCGGGTCATCATGTTCGGGCCGCACGCGTCTCCGGTCGTCCAGCTCCAGAGGACGTGGCACATGGGGCCGACGACATGGGTCTTGACCTCGCGCAGCTTCGCCCGCTTTGAGAGCGAGGGGTCGTCGAGGGCGGTGAGGAAGTCGCGGGCCGCGTCGAGCGAGTCCTCGATCCACCTTGCAAGGATTACAGCATCGGCGGTGTTTTTGCAGATAAAACACGATGCTCGCGTCATTCTGTCATGAAGCACGTATGTTCGGAACCCGCCCGCAGTCGTCGCGGCCTTCATCCCACGGGAGACGGAGGCCGAGAGCCCGCCCTCTGTGTGGGCGAGCGGTACGAGCAGCTCCTCCCGGGCGCGGCCCGTCTCGCGGAGGCGGCCCGCGGGCTCCTCCAGCTCGTACTCGCCGAGCTCGACGTCGAGCGGGCCGACGACCGAGACGGGAATCACGGTCGCGCCGGTGTGCGACTCCTGCGCCCGCACCCAGGCTTCGTTCCCGAGCGCGAGCGGCTCGTCGCCGACGGTCGCGCGGATCGCGTCCTGGCGGGCACGGATCGACGCGTCGTCGTTCTTGCGGGGCCAGCGCTCCATCAGGCGTGGACTCTAGAGCCCCCGCGGGCCGTCGCGGACGTGTCCCGGTGCCAGACACGGTGCCAGGGTCGGTGCCAGACACGGTGCCAGACACGCGGACACGTCTGCCGCGGACGTATCCTCCGGGCCGATGACGGCGACGATCATGGACGGGAAGGCCCTCGCGGAGCGGATCCGCGCCGAGGTCGCGGCGGAGGTGGCCGAGCTCGGCCACGTCGGCCTCGCCACGGTCCTCGTCGGCGACGACCCCGCCTCCGATGTCTACATCCGCGCCAAGCACAAGGCCTCGCTCGAGGCCGGGATCGACGCCCGCGACCTGCGGCTGCCCGCGACGATCTCGCAGGAGGATCTCCTCGCGCAGGTCGCCGAGCTGAACGCCGACAACGCGGTGGACGGGATCCTCGTCCAGCTGCCGCTCCCGGACGGGCTCGACGAGGGGCCGGTGATCCGCGCGGTCGACCCCGTCAAGGACGTGGACGGCTTCCATCCGCTCAACGCCGGCCAGCTCTACCTCGGCAACCCCGCCCACGTGCCGGGGACGCCGCTCGGCGTCATGGCCCTCCTGGACGAGTACGGGATCGAGCTCGCCGGCGCGAACGCGGTCGTGCTCGGCCGGAGCCAGATCGTCGGCAAGCCCGTCGCGATGCTGCTCCAGCAGCGCAACGCGACCGTGACGATGTGCCATTCGCGCACCCGCGACCTCGCCGCCGAGATCGCCCGCGCAGACGTCCTCGTCGCCGCCGTCGGGATCCCGCACCTCGTTCGGCCGGAGTGGGTCAAGCGGGGCGCCACGGTGATCGACGTCGGAATGAACCGCACCCCCGACGGGCTCCAGGGAGACGTCGATCCGGCCGCCGCGGAGCGCGCCTCCCACCTGACGCCGGTGCCCGGAGGGGTGGGGCCGATGACCGTCGCGCTGCTGCTCCGGAACGCCGTCAAGGCCGCCCGCTACCGCCGTGGCGAGCTTGCGTTTCCTGCCACATGAGGCTATGTTTCGCGCGCTTACAGGTCAGCGGCGGCGGTGCTCGCACCACGTCGCTTCAGCAAGGAGGAACAACAGTTGGCGCAGGGCACGGTTAAGTGGTTCTCGAACGAGAAGGGCTATGGATTCATCGAGCGCGAGGGTGGCGAGGACGTCTTCGTCCACTTCTCGGCGATCACGATGGACGGGTACAAGTCGCTGACCGAAGGCCAGCGCGTGGAGTTCGAAGTCGTCCAGGGCCCCAAGGGCGCCCAGGCGGCGAACGTCTCCGCGGCGTAGCTGCTTCCGCATTTGCGCGCTCGACGGCGGGCCTCCGAAAGGGGGCCCGCTCTCTTTTGGAAGGATGGGGTGAATGGCGATCACGAGAGATGAGGTCCTGCACGTCGCGAAGCTCGCGCGGCTCGACCTGACCGAGGAGGAGATCGAGCGCCTGACCGGCGAGCTCGGCGCGATCCTCGACGCCGTCTCGAAGGTCTCGGAGCTCGACCTCTCCGACGTGCCGCCGACCTCGCACCCGCTCGAGCTCGTCAACGGCTGGCGTGAGGACGAGCCGCACGAGCCGCTCCCGCTCGACGACGTCTTCGCCAACGCCCCGGCCCGCGCCGGCGACCTCTTCCAGGTGCCTCCGACCACGTGACCCCGATCGTCGACACCCTTCGCCTGAGCGCCGAGGAGGCCCAGGGCCTGCTCGAGCGCAAGGAGCTGACCGCCGCCGAGCTGCACGGGGCCTACCTCGACGCGATCGCCGAGCGTGACCCGGAGCTGCACTGCTTCCTGCGCACGACGGAGCACGACGGCGGCCTAGGTGTCCCGATCGCGCTCAAGGACGTGATCTCCACCGCCGGGGTCGAGACGACCGCCGGCTCGAAGATCCTCGAGGGGTACGTGCCCGTCTTCGACGCGACCGTCGCCGCGCGGGTCAAGGCCGCGGGCTTGCCCTCGCTCGGGAAGACGAACACGGACGAGTTCGCGATGGGCTCCTCGACCGAGAACTCGGCCTACGGGCCCTCGCACAACCCCTGGGACCCCGAGCGCGTCCCCGGCGGCTCCGGCGGCGGCACTGCGGCCGCCGTCTCGGGCGGGCTGGCGCCCTGGGGGCTCGGCTCCGACACCGGCGGCTCGATCAAGCAGCCCTCGGCGCTCTGCGGCAACGTCGGTCTCCGTCCGACCTACGGCACCGTCAGCCGCTTCGGGATCGTCGCCTTCGCCTCCAGCCTCGACCAGGTCGGCCCCGTCGCCCGAAACGTCCGCGACTGCGCGCTCCTCTACGGCATCATCGCCGGCCGCGACCCGCGCGACTCGACCACCGTCGAGCTGCCGGAGGCGGTGCGGCTGCCGGAGGGCGACGACCTGACCGGCCTGCGGATCGGCGTCCCGAAGGAGATGAACGAGGCGGAGGGGATCGAGCCGGGCGTCGCCGAGTCCGTGCGGGCGGCGATCGAGCTCGCCCGCTCGCTCGGCGCCGAGGTGGGGGAGTGCGAGCTGCCGCGCTCGGTCGAGTACGGGCTCGCCTGCTACTACCTGATCGCCCCGGCCGAGGCCTCCTCGAACCTGGCCCGGTACGACGGGGTGCGCTACGGCCGCCGGGCGGACGCGGGCACCTACCGCGAGATGGTCGAGCGCACCCGGGATGCCGGCTTCGGCGACGAGCCCAAGCGGCGGATCATGATCGGGACGTACGCGCTCTCCGCGGGCTACTTCGACGCCTACTACGGCCAGGCCCAGAAGGTGCGGACAGTGATCGCCCGCGAGCACGCCGCCGCGTTCGAGCGCTTCGACGTCCTCGTCTCGCCGACCTCGCCGACCGTCGCGTTCAAGCTGGGCGAGAAGGCGGCGAACCCGCTGGCGATGTACCTCTCGGACCTGCTGACGATCCCCTCCTGCATGGCAGGGCTGCCGGGCCTGAACGTCCCCTGCGGCCTCTCGGAGGGGCTGCCGGTCGGTCTGCAGCTGATCGGGCCGCAGTTCTCCGAGAACACGCTCTTCCGCGTCGGGCACGCGCTCGAGGGCGCGCTCGGCTTTGACCCCGTCCCGGAGCGGCTGCGGTGACGGACACGGCCTGGGAGCCCGTCGTCGGGCTGGAGATCCACGTCCAGCTGAAGACGCGGACGAAGATGTTCTGCAGCTGCCCGAACGAGTACGGGGGCGGCGAGAACGCGCACACGTGCCCGGTCTGCCTGGGGATGCCGGGGGCGCTACCGGTGCCGAACCGGGTCGCGCTCGAGTGGACGGTGAAGCTGGGGCTCGCGCTCGACTGCACGATCGCGGACCGCTCGGTCTTCGCCCGCAAGAACTACTTCTACCCCGACCTGCCCAAGGGCTATCAGATCTCACAGTACGATCTACCTTCTTGCATAAATGGCAAGGTGCTAGTACCGACGGCCGACGGCGACCACGAGGTGACGATCGTCCGCGCCCACCTGGAGGAGGATGCGGCGAAGAACACCCACGTGGGCGGCAGCACCGGCCGGATCGGTGGCGCCTCCGAGACTCGCGTCGACTTCAACCGCGGCGGCACACCGCTCGTCGAGATCGTGACCGGCCCCGACATCCACTCGGCCGAGGACGCGCGCCGGTTTCTCCAGCTGCTCCGCCAGACGATCGTCGAGCTCGGGATCTCGGACGCGGAGATGGAGAAGGGGACGCTCCGGGTCGACGCCAACGTTTCCGTCCGTCCGGCCGGCTCCTCCGAGCTGCGCACCCGCTGCGAGCTGAAGAACATGAACTCGTTCCGCTTCGTCGCCCAGGGGATCGACGCCGAGGTCGCGCGCCAGATCGCCGTCTACGAGGGCGGCGGCGAGATCGTCCAGGAGACCTACGACTTCGACGCCGGCACGGGCACCCTGACGCCGCGCCGCTCGAAGGAGGAGGCCGACGACTACCGCTATTTCCCCGAGCCCGACCTCGTCCCCGTCGAGCCGCCCCGCGAGCTCGTCGAGCGCCTGCGGGCGGAGCTGCCCGAGCCGCCCGCCAGGCGGATCCGCCGGCTCGAGGGCGAGCTCGACCTCGACCGCGCCCTCGTGCTCGTCACGGGCGGGCTGGACGGGCTCTACGAGGCGGTCACGGCGGCCGGCGCCGAGCGCGTCGGCGCGGCGAACCTGATCGCCAACCGGCTCGCAGGCGTGGACGCCGCCGCCGTCGACGCGGGTGAGCTGGCGAAGCTCGTCGAGGCCCGGGAGCGGATCCCGCGCGCCGCGCTCGACGAGGCGCTCGGCAAGCTCGCGGAGCCCGGCTTCTCGGCCGACCCGTACCTCGCGCAGGAGGCCGTCTCGGACGAGTCGGAGCTGGAGCCCGTGATCGCGCGGATCCTGGAGGCCAACCAGGGCCAGGTCGAGGCGTATCGCGGCGGCAAGGAAGGGCTGCTCGGCTTCTTCGTCGGCCAGGTGATGAAGGAGACGGGTGGGAAGGCGAATGCCCGCGTCGTCAGCGAGCTCGTCAAGGCGAGGCTCTTCGGGTAGATGTCACCCGAGTTCCGCAGAGTCGCGCTGATCGTCGCCGTGCTCGGCTTCCTGCTCGCGCTCTTCGTCGCGCTGCGGCCGAACGGCGACGAAAACGTCGCCACGACGGCCACGTCGCCGGCCGCGACCGGGCCGGCGACGCTCGAGCCGGCTGCGACCACCGGGCGGATCACCACCACGGCCCAGGTCGGCCCGACGACGGTCGAGCTCTTCGTCGTCGGCGGCGAGCCGAAGGGCGGGATCCAGCGCCGGATCGTCAGGCACGGCGCTGACGCGGTGATCGTCGTCCACTCGGACGTCGCGGACGAGATCCACTTCCACGGTTACGACCTCTCGACCGAAGTGGAGGCGGGCGGAACCGCCCGAATCCCGTTCACCGCGACGATCCCGGGCCGCTTCGAGATCGAGCTCGAGGGCAGGGGGGTGCAGATCGCCGAGCTGACAGTGAAGCCGTGATCCTCGCGCACGGGATCGGCGGGATCCGCGACCTGCCGGTGCCGACGTGGCTTTTCTCGTGGGGGGCCGCCGTCGTGCTCGTGCTCTCGTTCCTGCTCCTCGGGACGCTCTGGAAGCGCCCGCTGCTCGACCGGGCGGGGCGGGGACGGGTGCTGCCTGGCCGGCTCGTCCGGGTTCTCGAGTCGCAGGCCCTGCGCGTCGTCCTCGGGGCTCTCTCGGCGGGGCTGCTCGTCCTCGTCTTCCTGGCCGCGCTCGTGGGGGAGCCCTCGTCCGGCGTCAACCTCGCCCCGACGTTCGTCTACGTCGTCTTCTGGCTCGGGGTGGTCGTGCTCCAGGTCGTGCTCGGCAACGTCTGGCCGGCCCTGAACCCGTGGCTCGCGATCGCGGGGGGCGCCGCGTGGGCCTGGCGGGCGCTGGGACGGTCGTGGCGCCCGCCCCTCGAGCTCCCGGAGCGCTGGGGCATCGTCCCCGGCGCGATCGCCCTCTTCGCGTTCGCGGCGCTCGAGCTCTGCTACCCCGACCCCGCGAGTCCGCGCAAGCTCGCCCTCGCGATTGCCCTCTACAGCTACGCGATGTGGATCGGGATGGCGGCCGTCGGGCGGCGCGAGTGGGCAGACCGCGGGGACGGGTTCACGGTCTACTTCGGCCTGATCGCGCGGATCGCGCCCTTCGGCCGGGACGAAGAGGGTCGGCTCGTGATCCGGATGCCGCTCGCCGGGCTCGGCCGCACCGACCGGACGCCGGGCCTGCTCCTCTTCGTCGCCGTGATGCTCGGCTCGGTCGGGTTCGACGGCTTCAGCCGCGCCGCGGTGTGGCAGAACCTCCGGGCCCGCGTCGAGGGGCCGTTTGTGCTCGACTCGCCGGGGATCGCCGATCTCGTCACGACCCTGCTGCAGCTCGGCGGCCTGCTGGCGGCGATCGCGCTCGTCGTCCTCGCCTACCACGGTGCGATCCGGCTGGCGGAGGCGCTCGTGGGACGGGAGAGCCCGCTCGCGCCCGAGTTCGTCCAGAGCCTGATCCCGATCGCGCTCGTCTACGCCGTCGCGCACTACTTCACGCTCCTCCTCGTCCAGGGGCAGTACGCGATCCCGATGGCCTCCGACCCCTTCGGCTACGGCTGGAACCTCCTCGGGACGGCCGGCTACGTCCCGAATCAGACGCCGCTCTCGCCGAACGGAGTCTGGTACGTCCAGGTCGGCGCGCTCGTGCTCGGTCATGTCGCCGGGCTCGCGGTCGCCCACGACCGGGCGATCTCGGTGCTCCGGGGCCGGGCTGCGCTGCGCTCGCAATACGCGCTGCTCGTGCTGATGGTCGCCTACACGGTGGGGGGCCTGTGGCTGCTCTCCCAGAGCTAGGGCTGCTCGCCCACGGCGGCACCGGCGGCGCGATCGTCGAGATCCTCCTCACCCTCGGGGTCGCCGCGCTCTTCGCAGCCGTCTGGCTGCGCGAGAGGCGGGCGACCCGCGAGGACGAGGACGATCAGATCAAGCCGCAGTAACGGGCGGTGTTCGGCCAGGGGTGGAACCCGCGGCCGCTGCGGTAGGCCCGCTCGGCCACCCACATCTGCTCGACCGCGCTCCAGTTGTCGGCCGTCCCCTTCTGCTCGAGGAGGAAGCCGCCATAGGAGCGCTGGAAGGAGATGTCCATCTGGAGCCCGCCGTAGTAGCCGTTCCCCGTCCGGGTCGCCCAGCCCTGGGCAGGGCTGCGCTCGTAGCGGTGGATGCAGAGCCACTGGGCGCGATGGGGCGGCCGCTTGGCGCGCCGCTCCGCGGCGAGGGCGCGATTGCGCCACAGGTCGCGCGTCCACTCCTTGTACTTCCGGCTCTCGGTCTTGCGCTCGGTGAAGCGTGTCGGCGTCCTCGGCTTGCCCATCAGGCGCTGCCAGTGCCAGGTCTCCGAGCGGTAGTTGTCGATCTGGTCGACGAGGTCGATCCTGCTCGAGCCCGCGCCTGCATGGTGCGGACGGGCGAGTGCTGCGAGGGCGAGCACGAGCACGCCGAGCACGAGCAGACGAACGGATAGGTTCGACAAGCGAGCCTCCACGATCGGGAACACGAACAGGCCACACAGGACACGGAAGAGCCGCAGGGTGCCCGGGCAGCGGATTGTTGCCGGGGGGAGGCTAGCAGGTTATAATGTTTGCAAAGAGTAAGAAGTGTTACGAACGCGCAGTGCTGCCCCCGTAGAGCAGGACCGCGGCGACCGCGACGAAGGCGGCCGTTTCGCTCGCTCCCAGGCCTGCGAGGGCGCTTCCGGCAGCCGCCAGTGCGAAACCCGCGAGCAGCAGGGTGTTCCCGAGCGGGCGGCTGCGCAACGTCAGCAGCGCGATCCCGACGAGCGCGATCGAGCCGGCGCTGTTGCCCGCGATCGCGAGGACCCGCGCCGGGAAGAGGTCGAGGTGCGCCTGGGCCTCCGGGATCGAGGAGCCCGTGACCGGCGCCGTCAGCGGGACCGCGAGCGCGACGCCGACCGCGACGCCCGTGTAGGCGAGCGCGACCGGGCCCGCCCAGCGCCGGCCGGCGCCGAGCAGCGACCCCGCCCCGAGCAGCGGCGCCGTCAGCAGTCCGCCGAAGAGGTAATAGGCACGGAAGGCGGCGTCGTCCCATCCGGCGGCGGCTCCCCAGGCGAGCGCGGCCGCCCCGAGCGCGTAGGCGGCGAGCCCCGCGCTCCAGACTCCCAGATGGGCCGCTCCGGTCTCGCGTCGGCGCCGCAGGAGCAGCCCCGAGAGGCGGAGCGCGAGCAGGGCGGCACCGAAGGCGAGAAGTGCTTCCATCCTGCGGAGCGTAGTGCGGGAGTCGGCGACAGGTCTCACCGCTAGGGTCTCGGGATGGCGACCAAGCGCTACCTGTTCACGCCCGGGCCGACGCCCGTGCCGCCGCAGGTGCTGGCTGCCCTCGGCGAGCCCGTCCTGCACCATCGCGCGCCCGACTTTCGGATCGTCTACGAGCGGATCCTGGCCCGGCTGCAGGAGGTGCACCGGACCGCCCACGACGTGCTTCTCTTCACCTGCTCCGGCACGGGCGCGTTCGAGTCGGCGGTCATCAACCTGACGTCGCCCGGCGACCGGGTCCTCTCCGTCTCGTCGGGCAACTTCGGCGAGCGCTGGACGTCGATGGCGCGCACCTACGGCTGCGAGGTCGAGGAGCTCCGCTACGTCTGGGGCGAGACCCCGTCGCCCGACGACCTCCGCGCCAAGCTCGCCGAGATCGAGCCGGTCTCGCTCGTCTTCCTCGTCCATTCCGAGACCTCGACCGGCGTCGTCTCCGACCTGCAGCCGCTCGCCGCCGTGGCCAAGGAGGCCGGCGCGGTCGTCGTCGTCGACGCCGTCTCCAGCCTCGGCGCCGTCCCGCTCGAGATGGACGAGTGGGGGCTCGACGTGGTCGTCTCCGGCTCCCAGAAGGCGCTGATGACGCCGCCCGGGCTCGCCACGGTCGCCGTCTCGCCCGCCGCCGTCGAGCTCGCCGAGCGCTCGTCGCGGCCCGCGTTCTATTTCGACTGGGCCCGGACACGAAAGGCGCAGGCCAAGCTGGACAGCGCCTTCACGCCGGCCGTCTCGCTGATCGTCGCGATGGACGTCGCGCTCGGGCTGCTGCTCGAGGAGGGCCTCGAGGCCGCCTGGGACCGTCACACGCGCCTCGGCCGCGCCTGCCGGGCCGGGATCAAGGCGATGGGGCTCGAGCTCTTCTCGCCGGACGAGGACCGGGCCGCCGTCGTCACCGCCGCGCTGATGCCGGACGGGCTGGACTCCTCGCAGCTCGCGCGGACGCTGCGTGACCGGCACGGGATCACGATCGCGACGGGTCAGGGCGACCTGAAGGAGCGGATCTTCCGGATCGGCCACATCGGCTGGTTCGACGAGTTCGACATCGCCACCGCGCTCTCCGCCGTCGAGCTGGTGCTCGCCGAGCTGGGCGCGCCGATCGGGCGGGGCGTCGCGGCGTCGCGGGCGCTCGAGGTCTACGCAGAGGGAGCCCGCGTCTGACGGGCGGAGCTCCGAGGGTTCTCGTGCGGGAGTCGATCGCGGACTCCGGCGTCGAGCTTCTGCGGTCGCGGTTCGACGTCGACGTCGACGGCGACTCGCCTCTCGAGGAGATCATCGGTCGCTACGACGCGATCGTGATTCGCAGCGCCACGAAGCTGACCGCCGAGCTGATCGAGCTCGGGGGCAACCTGAAGGTGATCGGCCGCGCCGGGGTTGGGGTCGACAACGTCGACGTCGCCGCCGCGACCCGCAAGGGGATCGTGGTCGCGAACGCGCCCGAGTCGACGGTCGTCTCGGCGGCCGAGCACACGATCGGCCTGCTGGTGGCGCTCGCCCGGAACATCCCCCAGGCGCACGCGGCCTTCAAGCAGGGCCGCTGGGAGCGCTCGAAATGGGGCGGGATCGAGCTCGCCGATAAGACGCTCGGCGTTCTCGGGTTCGGCCGGATCGGGCGCCAGGTCGCCCGTCGCGCGCTCGGGCTCGGGATGCGCGTCGTCGCCTACGACCCCTTCGTCCTCCCCGAGCGTTTCCGCGAGCTGGGCGCGGAGCGGGTCGAGACGCCCGAGGAGGTGCTCGCCGCCGCGGAGTTCCTGACCCTGCACCTGCCGCTCGTGGACGAGACCCGCGGCTTCCTGAACGCGGAGCGGCTCGCGCTCCTGCCACAGGGCGCCCGGGTCATCAACGCCGCCCGCGGGCAGCTCGTCGACGAGGCGGCGCTCGCGGACGCGGTCCGGAGCGGCCACATCGCCGGAGCTGCGCTGGACGTCTTCTCCGCCGAGCCGTACACCGGCGAGCTGCTCGAGCTCGATCAGATCGTGGTCACCCCTCACCTTGCCGCGTCGACCGACGAGGCGCAGGACCGCGCCGGGATGATCGTGGCCGAGCAGGTCGTCGCCGCGCTCGAGGGCGGGCTCGTCACGAACGCGGTCAACATCCCCATCGTCGGCGCCGAGGACCTCGAGGTGCTGGGGCCGTTCATCCCGCTCGCGGCGCGCCTCGGACGGCTCGCGGTCGAGCTCGCGGGCGGGGCGCCTCGCAAGATCGTCCTCCGCTACAACGGCGCGCTCGCCGAGCACGACACCCGCCTGCTCACGGTCGCGGCGCTGAACGGCGCCTTCCAGGGCAGCGTCGACCAGCTCGTCAACTACGTGAACGCGCCGGTGATCGCCGCCGAGCGCGGGATCGAGGTCACGGAGGAGCGCTCCGAGACCGCCCGTGACTACACGAACCTGGTCACGGTCGAGGTCGACGGCGTCGACGTGTCGGGGACGACGATCGGGCCCGAGCACCGCCACTTCCTCGCCGGCGCGCTCGGCTTCGCGATCGACCTCCAGCTCTCGGCGCGAATGGTCTTCTTTCGCTACGACGACGTCCCGGGCGTGATCGGGACGGTCGGCACGACCTTCGCCGCCGCCGGTGTCAACATCGCCAACATGGCCGTCTCGCGGACGAAGGAGGGCGGCAAGGCGCTGATGGCGCTGTCGATCGACTCCGAGCCGCCGGCCGGGCTCGTGGAAGAGATCCGTGGGAAGGGATTCGATGACGCCCGCTTCATCCAGCTCACCTGAGGGCCGGGGCGGCGGCTGGGTCGCCGCCCAGTTCGTCCTGATCGCCGCAGTCCTCGCCGCAGGGGTCGTCGGCCCGCGCTGGCCGGACGCGTTCCGCGGCGCCGGAATCCCGCTCGCGCTCGCCGGCCTCGGCGTCGCCGTCTGGGCCGGGCGCGCCCTGGGAAGCTCGCTGACGCCGTTCCCGCGGCCGCTGCGGGACGGCGAGCTCGTCACCGGCGGGCCGTACGCCTTCGCCCGCCATCCGATCTACGGCGGCGGGCTCGGCCTCTTCCTGGGCTACGGCCTCGTCGTGAGCGTCCCCGCGACGGCGCTCGCGCTCGCGCTCGGCGCGCTCTGGTGGAGGAAGGCCGGGGTGGAGGAGCGGCATCTCGCTGCCCGCTTCCCCGGGTACGAGGCCTACCGGCGCCGCGTCCGCGGCCGGCTGCTCCCGTTCCTCTAGGCCGCGCGGGGATCGAGCGCGCGCACGAGCGGGACGACCTTCGGATGCGTCTTGCGGACGACGGCGTGCTGCGCGTCCTCTTCGACCACGCCCTCGACGCGGCTGTCCGCGTGCCCGTGGGCGAGCAGGAACGTCTCGCTCTGGCCGCGGACGTCCTCGTACTCGTCCAGCGTCGCGGCGACGCGCGTCGTGCAGCCGGGGTCGCCACACTCGCAGATGAACTCCGCGTCGTCCGACTGGAAGCGCTTGGCGGTCTCGGCGATCCGCTCGTTCACCTCTCTGAAGAGGGACTCGGTCCGCGCGATCCGCTCCAGCTCCGCGCTCGTCTCCGCCATCTCCCGTCGCTCCCTTCGCAGCAGTTGCCAGGGAGAAAACGGACGAGCGGCCCGGATGGTTGTGGGTAGCCTCGGAGGATGACGACGTCGTGGCCAGAGCCCGTCGAGCGCGTCGCCGCCTTCCTCCGGCGGGCGGGCGCCGAGGCGCGGTTGGAGGAGCTGGAAGCGTCCGCACGGACCGACCGCGCCCTCGCCGAGGCGGCGGGCTGCACGCTCGAGCAGATCGGCTCGGCCAGCGTCTTCCTCTGCGGCGGGCGGCCTGTCGTCGTGCTCGTCCCCGGCGGCCGGAGGCCGGACGAGGCCAAGGTCGCGCGCGCCGCGGGCTCCGAGACCGCCCGGCCCGCCCGGGAGGAGGAGGTCGAGGGGCTGACCGGCTTCCCGGCCGGCTCCCTCGCTCCGTTTCCGCTTCCCCGCACCGTGGCACACGTGTTCGTCGACCGGACGCTGCTCGCCCACGACCTGGTCTGGGTCGGCGCGGGATCGCCGCACCATCTCGCCGCGGTCCGTCCGCCCGAGCTCCTGCGGCTGACGCGGGGGGAACCGATGGACGCTGTTCAGGAGCGCACGTACGATGAAGGGCCCGGAGACGCGAGGCAAGGAGAGCCGACAGGATGATGCAAGAGACCGAGAAGATCTGGATGAACGGCGAGATGGTCGACTGGGCGGACGCGAAGATCCACGTCGGCGTCCACGGCCTCCACTACGGCACCGGTGTTTTCGAGGGCGTCCGCTGCTACGAGACCCCGAGCGGCCCTGCCGTCTTTCGGCTGCGCGAGCACCTGCAGCGGTTGCACGACTCTGCGCGCCTGCTCTACATGGATCTCACGTTCTCGGTGGACGACCTGCGCGAGGCCACCCACGAGCTCGTCAGCGTCAACGGGCTCCCGGAGTGCTACATCCGGCCCTTCGCGTTCTACGGCTTCGGGCAGCTCGGCGTCTCGACGCGGGGGAACCCGGTGGAGGTCGTGATCATGAGCTGGCCGTGGGGGAACTACCTCGGCGACGACAACGCGACGAAGGGGATCCGGGCGAAGATCTCCACCTGGAAGCGGATCGGCGCCAACACGATCCCTCACGTCGCCAAGGCGACGGGGGTCTACCTCAACTCGATGCTCGCGGTAGCGGAGGCGCAGCGCGCCGGCTACGACGAGGCGATCCTGCTCACCGACGACGGCTACGTCGCGGACGGCTCGGGGGAGAACATCTTCGTCGTCCGGAACGGGAAGATCACGACGCCGCCGCTCTCGACCTCGATTCTTCCGGGGATCACGCGCGAGACGATCATGGACATGGCCCGCGAGCTCGGCTACGTGGTCGAGGAGGGGCACCTGATCCGCTCCGACCTCTACCTCGCCGACGAGGTCTTCATGACCGGCACTGCCGCCGAGGTGACGCCGCTGCGCGAGATCGACGACCAGGAGATCGGCGTCGGCCCGGTCACGCTCGAGCTGCAGAAGCTCTATCTCGACACGGTGCGCGGTCAGGACGACCGCTTCGGCCACTACCGCGACCACGTGGACGTCTCGGCCCGGGCGGCAGCCAGGGCATGAGCGAAGTCGGCGCCGCCTCGATCCCGCTCTCCTCGCCCTACCTGGACGAGCGGGACGAGGAGCTCGTCCTCGAGGTGCTCCGCTCGGGCCGGCTCTCGCTGGGGCCGACGATCGACCGGTTCGAGGAGCTCTTCGCCGAGACCGTCGGCGCCCCCTACGCGGCCGCGGTCTCGTCCGGGACCTCGGGGCTGCACCTGCTCTGCCGGATCGCCGGGCTGGGGCCGGGCGACGAGGCGATCACCTCGCCGTACTCGTTCGTCGCCTCCGCGAACTGCGCGATCTACGAGGGCGCGACCCCGGTCTTCGCCGACGTGGACGAGCGGACGATGAACCTGACCCCCGAGGCCGTGGAGGCCGCGATCACCCCGCGGACGAAGGCCGTGATCGCGGTGGACATCTTCGGCTATCCCTGCGAGCTCGATCCGCTCCGGGAGCTCTGCGACCGGCACGGCCTCATCTTGATCCAGGACGCCTGCGAAGCGCTCGGCGCCCGCTACAAGGGCGCGCCGCTTGGCTCCCAGGGCCCGTCCGCCGTCTTCGCGTTCTACCCGAACAAGCAGATGACGACGGGCGAGGGCGGCATGGTCACGACCCACTCCGAGGAGGAATGGGCGCTCCTGAAGAGCCTGCGCAATCAGGGGCGTGCCGACGGCGGCGGCTGGCTCGATCACGCCCGGCTCGGCTTCAATTATCGGATCGACGACATCCGGGCGGCGCTCGGGATCGGCCAGCTGGAGAAGATCGAGACGATCCTCTCGCTCAGGCAGGCGGCAGCGTTCCGCTACAACGAGCTGCTCGGCGGCGTGGATGGGCTGGAGACGCCGCTCGCGGACGACGAGGACCATGTCCGCTCCTGGTTCGTCTACGTGGTCACGCTCGCCCGCGGCACCGACCGCGAGCGCGTGATCGCCGGGCTCGAGTCCCAGGGGATCGCCACGAGCCGCTACCTGCCCTCGATCCACCTCCAGAGCTACATGCGGGAGACGTACGGCTTCTCCGAGGGGCTCTGCCCGGTCTCCGAGGACCTCTCGCAGCGCACCCTGGCGCTCCCGTTCTACGCGCAGATCGACCCGGAGGACCAGGCCCGGGTCGCCGACGCCCTGCGCGCAGAGCTCTAGGCTTCTCGCTCCGATGCTGAGAGCATCGGACGGTGGCCAGGACTGACAGGTCCGATGCTTAAAGCATCGGACGGTCATGCCACAATGGTGCCTGTGGAGAGTGTCCGCATGGTCTTCCTCGGTTTCGGCAAGTACGCCCGGGCCGACCGCATCTACGCGCTGCAGCCGATCACCGGCTCCGAACGCGGCGGCGGCCAGCGGACGCTCGTCTGGGTCGAGGGTGTGCCCGATCCTCTCGTCGCGTCGCGCACCGAGCGGACGATCCTCCAGGACATGGGCCAGGAGGCCGAGGCGGGGATCCCGCTCCTCGACGAGGCGCTCTCGCTCGCCGAACGGCTTGCCGAGGATGCCGCCAGCGGCCGCGTCGATCTCGCCGACCTCGGCCGGCGGGCCCGGAAGCTGCTCGAGTCGTCCGCTCCGCGGCCGCCCGTGCCGCCCAAGCTGTTCTAGGCGTGAGCCTCTCCCGCGGCTTCTTCGCGCGCAGCGTCCACGAGGTCGCGCCCGAGCTCCTCGGCGTCACCCTGCTCGTGGCCGGGGTGGGCGGCCGGATCGTCGAGGTCGAGGCCTACGACGGCACCGATCCGGCGAGCCACGGATTCCGGGGGCCGACGCCGCGCAATGCCGCGATGTTCGGCCCGCCCGGCCATGCGTACGTCTACCGCTCCTACGGGATCCACTGGTGCCTCAACCTTGTCTGCGCCGGCGCAGGCGAGGCCGAGGCCGTGCTCGTCCGGGCGCTCGAGCCCACCCACGGGCTGGAGGCGATGCGCGCGCGTCGCGGCCTCGACGAGGCGCGTCTTCTCACCGCCGGTCCCGGGAGGCTCTGCCAGGCGCTTGCCGTCACCCGCGAGCACGATGGGCTGCCGCTCGACGCGCCGCCGTTCGAGCTCCTCCCCGCAGAGGGCCCGGTCGAGATCGCGACCGGGCCGAGGATCGGGATCAGCGTTGCTGCGGAGCTGCCCTGGCGCTACGGCGTCGCGGGCAGCCGCTGGCTGAGCCGGCCGCTGCGGGGCGCCTCCTAGCCGCGGGCGACGACGAGCTGGACCTCGACGCCCGGAGCGGCCGCGAGGCCTGCTTTCGGCTTCTGCTCGAGGACCGCGGCCGGTTTGCCGTCCACCCAGGTGATCGAGGGCTGGAGCTTCAGCCGCTCCAGGCGCGTCTTCGCCACCTCGACGCTCTTCCCGACCACGTTCGGGATCACCCCGTGCAGCGGCTTCGTGACCACGATGATCACCTTGTCGAACGAGGAGGCGTAACCGCTCCGAGGCCGCTGGTCGACCACGATCCCCGCCTGCTGCAGCGTCGCAGCGGGCTTGTAGACGACCTCGGTGGTCAGCGGCTGCGACGTGAGTCGGGCGTCCGCGTCCGCGAGTGACTCGCCGATGACGTCCGGCACCTGGACCTCGTTCTCCCGGCAGTTGGCCGTCCTCGTCGGGCCCCGGCCGTCGTAGTAGACGATCTCGGTCCGCGTCGAGCAGATCCCGTTGTCGAGCATCAGCCCGCCGGCCCGATGGACGACGAGCTTCGCCGTCACCGGCACCCAGGCCGGCGTGGGGAACGACTCCGCCGGCGCGTCCTCGAGCGCCCGAGCGGCGAAGCTCTTCCAAATCTCGGCCGGGATCGTGCCGCCGGAGACCGCGTCGCCGTGGTACTCGGTCAGCATCGGCTGCAGCGTGGTCGGGTAGCCGACCCAGACGGCGATCACGAGCTGCGGGGTGTAGCCGACGAACCAGGCGTCGCCGTAGTTCTCCGTCGTGCCGGTCTTGCCGGCGACCGCGCGCCCCGGCAGGGCCGCCCGCACGCCGGTGCCGCTGGAGACGACCTTCTGGAGGATCTGGTTCACCGTCTCGGCCTCGTGCTCGCTGAGCACGCGCTTGCCGACGGGTGCGTTCAGCCTCCGGTGCCCGCCCTCCGTGATCGTCTCGATCACGCGGGGACGGTTGCCGAGCATCGCCCCGTCGATCCGCTCGCCGCCGTTCGCAAAGGCCCCGAAGGCCCGCGCCAGCTCCAGCGGATTGACCGACTCGGTCCCGAGCCCGATCGAGTAGAAGCCCTTCAGCGGGCTCTGGATCCCCAGCCGCTTTGCCGTCCGTGCCACGTTGCGCGCGCCCACAACCTGGGTCAGCTGCGCGTAGACGGCGTTGTCGGACTCTTCGGTCGCGGTCTCGAGGTCGACGGACCCGAGGTAGACGTCGTTGTAGTTGGCGGGTGCCCAGTAGCGGTCGCCCAGGTTGATCGAGATCGGCTTCGACTCGAAGCGGGTCGCAGGCGAGATCCCCTCGTGCAGCGCGGTCGCGAGCACGAACGGCTTGAACGCCGAGCCCGGCTGCCGCTCACTCTGGGCGGCGAGGTTGAACTGGCTCTTGCGGTAGTTGGCGCCGCCGACCATCGCCCGCACCGCGCCGTCCCGCGGGTCGATGGCGACGAGCGCCGCTGTCGGGCCCTCCGGGTCGGTCAGGTGCTTCGCGATCGCCTTCTGCGCCGCGTCCTGAAGCCGGAGGTCGATCGTCGTCCGCACCTTCAGCCCACCGCCGTAGACCCGCGCGGCGCCGTACTCGTCGATCAGCTGCTGCTTGACGTAGTTGGCGAAGTACTGCGCGACGCCGCCCTGCGTCGCCGGCAGGCGTACGTCCTCCGGCGCCGGCAGCGGCTCCGCGTCGGCGGCGACGAGCTGCTCTCGGGTGATCTTCTGCTCCGCGAACATCGCCTGAAGCACGACCGAGCGGCGCGCCATCGCGGCCTCCGGGTTGGCGACCGGGTCGTAAGCGCTCGGGTTGGCGGGGATCCCGGCCAGCAGCGCCGCCTCGTCCAGGGTCAGATCGGCGGCGCCGTGGTGGAAGTAGACGATCGACGCTTGCTGGACCCCGTAGGCGCCGTTGCCGAAGTAGATCGTGTTCAGATACGCCTCGAGGATCCGGGGCTTCGACCAGCGCTGCTCCAGCTGCCAGGCGAGTGCGGCCTCCCTGACCTTGCGCGCGATCGTCTTCTGGTTCCGGTCGAGGGCGTTCTTGACGAACTGCTGCGTGATCGTCGAGCCGCCCTCGACGACGCCGCGCTGGCTGACGTCCTGCCAGAGGGCGCGTGCGATCCCGCGCAGGTCAACGCCTCGGTGCTCCCAGAAGCGCCGGTCCTCGATCGAGACGATCGCGTGCCGCATCCACGGGCTGACCTGGTCGAGGTCGACGAGCGTTCGGGCCTGGGAGCCGCGCAGGACGGCGAGGACGCGGCTGCCGCTGGAGTCGTAGATCGTTCCGTTGACTTCCTGCTCCAGCTGCTTGCGCGGATCGAGCTTGCCGACCTCGCCCGAGGCGGCCGTGATCAACCCGAAGCCGAAGGACATCGAGGCGAGGAGCCAGAGCACGAAGAGAAGCGCGAGGAGCCTGCTCTTGCGTATCCGGCGGCGGCGCGGGGGAGCGCCCTGGTTTCCGAGCGACCGCAAGGAGACGATTCTAGCCCGGTCGGTGCGGATCAGCCGACCGCGGCCGAGATCACGGCCAGCACGTCGTCCGCGTAGCGCTCGAGCTTGGCCGGCCCGAAGCCCTTCACCCCGGCCAGGTCTGCCTCCGAGGTCGGCTTCGCCGCCGCGAGCTCCCGCAGGGTCGCGTCGTGGAGGACGACGTAGGCCGGAACCTCGTCCGAGCGGGCGCGCTCGAGCCGCCAGGCCCGCAGCTGCTCGAAGAGCCCCTCGTCCGCAGGCCCGCTGGCGCCTGAGGGGCCGCGGCCGGTGGCGCGGATCTCCGGCACGTCGGCGTCCGGGAGCGCACGTAGGAGCTTGAAGCCGTCCTCGCTCTCGAAGGGCTCGAGCGCCCCGGCCACCTCGAGCAGCTGGATCCAGCGCTTGACCTCGGCCTGCGTGGCGGCGGCGAGGATGCCGAACGCCGGTGAGCGGCGCGCGGAGCGGGGAGCGGAGATCGAGCCGCGCAGGAGCGCGGTGAGCCCGGTGCGGCCGAGCGGCCAGCGCAGGTCGAGCACGGTGCGGTGGATCGCGGCGCCGATCTCATCCGGGAGCGCGGCCGCGGTCGGCGCCGCCGCTGTAACAGAGGCGACGGGAGCGCAGACGTCGCACATCCCGCAGCGCTCGGGATGGGTCTCGCCGAAGTGCTCGGCGACCTGTCGGTGGCGGCAGCGCGAGGACTCGGCGAAGCGGACGAGCCGGTCGGCCCGGCCGATCGCCTCCCGCTCGTAGCGCGCCAGCAGCTCGTCGATGCGCTCGCCGGCGTCCGCGGGCGGCTCGGGCAGCTCGATCTGCATCGAGCGGCCGGCGTCGAAGCCGCGGCGGACGAGCCCGACCTGCTCCAGCATCCCGACGAGCACGCGGGGATCCGGGTCGTCGCCCAGCTCCGCGGGCGAGATCTCGCTGCGGCCGCGCAGGCGGGCGTAGACCGAGCGCAGGTCGGCCCGGCTGGGGATATCGGAGCGGGCGAAACGCTTGAGCGTGCCGGCGTCGGTGGGGCTCGCGAGTAGGAGCGTGTCGGCCGGCTCCCCGTCGCGGCCCGCGCGCCCGATCATCTGGACGTAGCTCTCGAGCGACTCCGGGTAGTTGTAGAGCGCGACGAGCCGAATGTCCGGCTTGTCGATCCCCATCCCGAACGCGGTCGTGGCGACCACGGTCTGGACGCGACCGTCGCTGAACTCCTCCTGGGTCGCCGAGCGCTCCGCCGGCTCGAGGCCTGCGTGGTAGTGCGCCGCGCTCAGGTCGTGCGCCCGCAGCGTGCGGGCGAGCTTCTCGCAGCTCAGCCGGGAGCGGGCGTAGACGATCGCCGACGCGCCGCGGAGCACCTGCAGCCGCCCCACGAGCGCGCGCAGCCGCTCCTCCTCGTTGGCGACGATCTCGACGTCGTAGCGGAGGTTCGGCCGCACGACCGAGGTGCGGACAACCTCCGGCGTCCGCCCGAGCGCCTCGGCGATCCCCCGCTCGGTCTCGGGCGTGGCGGTCGCGGTCATCCCGAGGATCGCCGGCGTCCCCAGCCGCTCGAGGGCGCGGCGGATGAAGAGGTAGTCGGGGCGGAAATCGTGCCCCCACATGCTGACGCAGTGGACCTCGTCGATCACGACGAGCCCGACGCCGATCTCGGCGAGCGCGTCCACGAACGGACGCTGGCGTAGGCGCTCGGGGGCCGCGTAGAGCAGCTTGTACGCGCCGTCCGCGACCCCGCGCAGCCGCCGGGCCGCCTCGTCGGGGTCGAGGGAGGAGTTGATCAGCGTCGCCTGGGCCGCGACCTCCGGCGGCAGCTTGTCCACCTGGTCCTTCATCAAGGCGATCAGCGGCGAGAGCACGAGCGTCGGCGTCGGCCGAAGCATCGCCGCGAGCTGGTAGGTGAGCGACTTGCCCGAGCCGGTCGGCATCAGGGCGAGCGTGTCGCGTCCCTCGACGGCGGCCTGCACGACCTGCTCCTGGCCGGGCCGGAAGGCGGGGAAGCCGAAGAGGCGCTCGAGGGCAGGCTGAAGCTCGGTCATGCGAACGAGTGTACGGAGGCGATCGGCGCGCCTCTGTCACGCGGGTGCGTCGAAAGCGCTACACGGGCGGGGACTGGAAGACGGGAGAGCCCGTCGGGGCGTCGACCCCGCCCGCGTCCTCGATCGTCACCCCGACGATCGCTCCCTCCGGGACGGTGTGGTCGAGCGCGAGCGTCGTGCGTGTGTCCCCGCCCCGGAAGATCCCGGCGCGGATGGCGCCGCCGTTCTGCATCACCCAGATCTCGTAGACCTTGCCTGCGGGGGGCGGCTCGAGGCTCTCGACGACGAGGGCGGCGCTGCCGCCCGGGGTGACGACGAGGGTCCCGCTGGCGCCGCGCAGCGCGAGCAGGCGCGCCTGCGGGTCCGAGAGGACAGCGAGCGCCGCATCGCTACCGCGGAGCTGGTCGAGCTCCTGCGAGAGCGAGCGGCTCCAGAGCCCGAGCGCGAGGGCGGCCACGGCTGCCACGGCCGCGAGCGTCGCCACAGCCGGGACGGCCACTCTGCGCCGCAGCGGCACGACGTTCGCCGGCCCGGCGCTCGGCAGCTCGGCCCGCGCCTGCTCGAGTATGCGCTCGCGCAAGGCCGCGGGCGG
>JBBQHQ010000015.1:0-29139 GCA_038324115.1 Gaiellales bacterium | reverse complement strand
AGCGTGTATCCAAAGGCGTTGCGGAAGGACGTCCGGGCGATCGGGTCACGGACGTACTTCAGTAGATGGGCCGCAGCCTGCGCCCCTTCAATATCAAGAGGCAGGGCAAAACGTGTCTGGAGTGTCAGTTCGCGGCTCGCGAAAGTGACGCGGTCTGCCGGAGAGGTCGAAGCTCCGCCAATTTCCCTTGCGAGCTCGATCGCCTCGGGCAACTCGAGCTCGTAAGATGCAGCAAGCTCACCCATGTTTGCGGCCCGCATGAGAGCTCTGTCAGCGGCGTGGCTCTTTGCGCGACGGAAGAACTGGATTGCGGCCTCCTCACGGGAGGCAGCGTGCGCGGCCCGGCCCGCAAGAATGAGTGCGCGCGCCGTCATGGAGGATGAGAGACCCCTCGTGTCGGCGGCGAGCTCGGCGAGTGCCTCGGACGCACGGAATTGTCCCTCGCAGAACGATACTTCTGCGGCGGCAATGCGAAAATGCGGGTCTGTGAGATCAACGCCAGCATATCTTGTCCACCGACGTATGGCTTCGATTCTACCGCCTTCGAGAAGCTCCGGCAGAGCCGCTTCGATTAGCCTGGTGAGAAGATTACCCGCTCGAAGTCGATCAATTAGCTCGAAGGCGTCGTCCCAGCGAGCTCGCTCTACAAGAAACTCAAATCCTTCTCGAGCTATCTGCGCAGCTCTTTCTGGGCTGTCGTGCAGCTTTTCGAGAAGGAACGCGCGCAACAACGGGTGAATAACGACATCATCGTCGATGATCGAGAGAAAGCCAGCGCGTACGCCGCCCTCAACTACTTGGCGAGCTTTCTGTTCTCCAAAAAGCTGCTGGATATCTGCTCGTGCACTAATTCCGACAGCGGCAAGTACTTCCACACCGTTTCGGGTTTCCTCTCCCGTAGTGCGGTAGATCTCTTCGGCGAAGAACCGGTGAAGATCTGCTCTCGGATAGGGGCTGGTCGTTGGAGAGAGCGCTGCAAGCGCAAGTACCGCGGGCCAGCCGCCGGATTCACGCACAAGCCGCGCCGAGGTGTTCTCGACGCCGAGGAGCGCGGCACCCTCAGGCTCGTTCATCACAAGATCCTTCTGGTCGAGCTCGTAGATTTCCCCGTAGACGATGCGTCGGGCATAGGCCCAGAGCGGCCGTTCTCGACCGAGGATCATCGCGTTCACTGGCGCCTTTAGCAGCGTTTCCATGAACACTTCACTCGGCGCCGCCCGCAATTCCTGGTAGTCGTCTATGACGAGCCAGGCTTGGGGGTCCCAGCCGATCAGATCCTGCCCTAGCATTTCGGCGAGTACTTCCGCCTCAGCACCTGGCTCGCGCGTCACACCGAGTCTCTCTAGAAGAGCGTGACCTACTTCTTCACGGTCTGACGAGAGAGCCTTCTGGAGTCCATGGGCCAGAACGCCGACATCCACCGCAGCTGGGGTCGCGGAGTACCAGATGCCTTTCCTCCCTTTCTGATCGAGCCACTGCCGAGCCAGCGTCGTCTTCCCGTACCCGGCCGGCGCGATCAGCATCTTGATCCGGGCCGGTGATTCGTCGAGCAGGCGCGTCAGACGAGGGCGCTCGATGATCCGGCGCGGACTCTCCGATGTGTCGACCGTGCCCTCTGCCATGCCCAGTACCTTTGGGCGCCGCCAGCCCTGCCCTCAACCTAGCGCGGAATGTGCCGCCTGAATAGCCGCGTCCGCGACCCCACAGGAGTCGCGGACGCGTTGCCGTCAGCTCCCCGACCCGCTGGGGCCGAGGCTTTGCGCGAGAGGATCGTCGCCCGTGAGGCTCCGATACGCGACAGGGATCTGCCGCCGGCGAGGCACGCCCAACTTCTGGCGCAACACATCGCAATGGGCCTTCACCGTCCGAGGGGAGATACCGAGCCGCTCGCCGACTTCGTCGTTCGAGCAACCCGCGGCGATGAGGACGATCACCTCTCGCTGTCGATTCGTGATCGACGGATGCTGTGCCGCCATGTTCATCATGCAGCCACGCTACGACGAACGGCGCCGCACCACCATTCGCCGGAAGGTGTATTCGCAGGCGTAGCCGGGAGCGACTTTGTGTTTCGGAAACACAAGCTCTGTCCCGCGCCTAGACTGAGGCCCATGGCAGTCGACGAGCGGCGGATCGCAATTCTCGGGGCCGGTCAGATCGGCGAGGCGCTGATCTCCGGGCTCCTCTCCTCCGGCTGGCGCGAGCCGGGCGAGATCGCTGCCTCGACGCGCCGCGAGGACCGGGTCGCCGAGCTGGACGAGCGCTACGGGATCTCGGTCACACTCTCGAACGCGGAAGCCGTAGCGCGCGCCGCCCTCGTCGTGATCGCGGTCAAGCCGCAGGACATCGACGCGCTCCTCGGCGAGATCGGGGCGCTGATCCAGCCCGAGCAGACCGTCCTCTCCGTCGCGGCTGCGATCCCGACCGCGGCGATCGAGCGCCACCTCGGCGCCGGCGTCCCGGTCGTCCGGGCGATGCCGAACACGCCGGCGATCGTCCACGAGGGGATCGCCGGGATCTGCGCCGGCGCCCACGCCGACGAGGAGCACCTCACCCTCGCGGAGGAGGCGCTCAAGCACCTGGGCGGCGTCGTCCGCGTCTCCGAGCCGTACATGGACGCGGTCACCGCGGTCTCCGGCTCCGGCCCCGCGTACTTCGCGCTGCTCGCCGAGGCGATGATCGAGGCGGGGATCCTGCTCGGCCTCTCCCGCGAGATCTCGACGCAGCTCGTCGTCCAGACGATGCTCGGGACGGCGAAGCAGCTGCGCGACCTGAAGATGCACCCCGTCGAACTGCGGGAGATGGTCACCTCGCCCGGCGGGACGACGATCGCGGCGATCCGCGAGCTCGAGCAGGCGGGCGTCCGCGCCGCCTTCCTGAACGCGATCCAGGCGGCGATGGAACGCTCCAAGGAGCTCGCCCGCGGCGACACGACGTGACCGTCGACATCCGCGTCGTCGACGACCCCGCCCGCGAGGCGGCCCGGCTGCTCGCAGAGGCGGCGGTCTCCGGCGCCCAGCTCGCGCTCTCCGGCGGCGGCACCGTCGGTCGCGCCTACGAGCTCGCGGCCCGGATGCAGCCGCTCTGGCGCAACGTCCACGTCTGGTTCGGGGACGAGCGCATCGTCCCGCCGCACGACCAGCGCTCCAACTACCTGCTCGTGCGGGCGAAGCTCGTCGACGCGCTCGGCTCTCCCCCCGAGGTGCACCGCGTCCGAGGCGAGAAGGACGCCGAGGAGGCGGCCGCGCTCTACGACGCCGAGCTGGACGGCGTCACCTGGGATCTGGCGCTGAACGGGATCGGTCCGGACGGCCACACCGCCTCGCTCTTCCCCGGCGCACCCGGGCTCGCCGAGACGACGCGCCGCTACGTGGCGGCCGAGCCGGGGCTGGAGCCGCTCGTCCCCCGCGCCACCGCGACGCCGCCCGTCTTTGCGGCGACTGCTGTGATCGTCTACCTCGTCGCCGGCGAGGAGAAGGCGGACGCCGTCCGACGCGCCTTCGCGGAGCCGCCCGGCCCGGAGACGCCGGCGAGCCTCGTCCGGGGGCGCGAGACGATCGCGCTCCTCGACGCCGCGGCCGCTTCTCGCCTCGACGGCTGAGGCGCCGGAGCCGGGGACTGTCCCCGAATGTGGAGGAAGAGCAACTCTTTCTCCACACGTCTCCCGTCAGGGCAGGAGGGGCGAGGCGAGCTCGGCCGTCAGACCGCGCCTCCCGCCGAGCGCGAGCAGCACGAGCACGGTGTCGGCCACCGGGACGTCCTCGAGGTACTCCTCCCGCGACTCGAACGACTCGAGCACGCTCTCGACCGCCTCGACGAAGCCGAGCACGTCCTCGGCCGCGACGTACGCGAGCGCATCGGCGACGTCGGCGGGAAAGCCCTCGTGTGTCCTCAGCTCGTCCGCCTGGACTCGCGCCGCCTGCTCGTCCCCGAGCACGAGCAGCGCGAGCGTCGCCGCGTAGCGCCCGATCGGAGACTCGGCCTCGGCCGCGCCGGCGTCGAGCGCCCACCGCGCATCCTCGGCAGCGCCGGCCCAGTCGCCCGCCAGGATCCGCGCCTTGATCGCCCCGATCGGCCTGCCCCAGCTGCCCGGCGGGGCGTCCTGCCAGCTCTCGCGCCAGCGCTCCGCGGCGCGCGCGAACCACGAGCGGCCGTCGCCTCCCGCCATCACCTCGCAGAGGGCGACCGCGTTGGCGGCATTCCCCATCCGCGTCAGCTGCCGCTGCCGCTCGTCCCCGCTCTCGGGAAGCCGCGCCTCACCGTCCGCATACCGGGCCTCCGCCCCGCTCCCGAGCTCGCGCCAGTCCATGCGTGGAGTATGCGGAACCGGCCGGAATCGCAACCATCGAGCCGAACTTCGGATATGCTGCGCCCAGCGCTGCTCGCTTCCTGGAACTCGGCGAGTGCGCGAAATCCCTTGAGGTAGCGGCACCAAAGCGGTGCTGCGCACATGGCAGAAACGACACTGAACCCGACCACACCGTCGGATGCGACGGATGTCTTGAACGCCCACGCGGACCGCGCGCACGAGTGGGCCGGAGAGCCCTTTCTGCATCCAGGCGAGGACACCGACGAGGCGCTCGCGCCGGGCACCGCACGCCGTGCCGCGCTCGACGAGGCGCTCGCGGAGATCGAGGCCGGCCGACGGGTCCCGTCCTCCGGCTGGAAGGTCCGTTTCGGCCTGATGCTCGGGCTCGAGCGAGTGCTCAGCTCGAAGCCGCCCTCGACCGCCTCCGGCACCGAGCTGCGACGGCACCAGATCGACGCGCTCGCCGGGATGCTGACCGAGCTGATCGCCGTCAACCAGCGCAGCGCCGAGGACGACGAGAACGGGAACGGCAACGGCAACGGCAAGGCCGACGCCGAAGCCGAGAGCGAGCCCGAGGAAGAGGACGAGCTCGGGCTGCTCGAGCAGGGCGAGCCGGGCGACGACGACGACCTGCCGCCCGAGTTCGAGGGCGAGGATCCCGGTGCGGTCCGCCGCTTCCGCTTCCGCCACCCGACCGCGTCGGGAAAGACCATCGCCGCCGCCGGCTTCGTCGAGTCCGCCCGGACGCTCGGGATCCTGATCCTCACCCACCGCCGCCTCCTCGTCACCCAGTTCCAGCGCGACCTGACGACGGAGGGCTACGGCCCCCGCTTCACGGACGCGATCGAGCAGGGCAAGGAGCCCCTCGCCGGCGACCCGATCACGATCCAGACCTACGCCTGGTTCGCCCGCCACGTGGACACGATCTCCCGCGACGCCTACCAGCTCGTGATCTGCGACGAGGCCCACACGGCGCTTGGCGAGAAGACGAGCGCGGCGATCCGCAGCTTCCCGGAGCCGATCTACATCGGGATGACGGCGACCGAGCAGCTGATCGCGAAGCAGGTCTCCGACGTCTTCCCTGCCTCCGTCGACGACCTGCCGCTCGCCGACGCGGCGCGCCGCGGGCTGATCGCGCCGCTGCGCTGCCTCCGGGTGCCGCCGGCCGCGGCGATCAACTCCGTCCCGATCGTCGGCGGCGACTTCGACGAGCGCGCCCTTGCCGCGGCGCTCGACCACCAGGCGCTCAACCAGGCCGCCGCGAGCCTCTACCGCGAGCGCTTCGACTCGACTCCCGGGATCGTCTACGCGGCCGGCGTCGAGCACGCCTACAACCTCGCGCAGGAGTTCCGCGCCGCCGGCCTCAAGGCCGAGGCCGTCTCCGGCAAGACCCCGCCGGTCAAGCTCGCCGAGACGCTCGCGGCCTACGAGCGCGGCGAGATCAACGTCCTGATCAACGCGATGCTGCTCGCCGAGGGGTGGAACTCGCCGCGCGCCACGATCTGCATGCACCTCGCACCGACCGCCTCGAAGCGCGTTTACCAGCAGCGGATCGGCCGGATCATGCGGACGCACCCGCGCAAGGAGGCGGGGATCGTCGTCGACTTCGCGCCGAAGTCCGCCACCCATTCCGAGCGCGTCGTCTCGCTCCATTCGCTGCTCGACGCCGACTTCTACCGCGAGGGCGCCCGCGTCACCCCGGCACCGCGCCGCCGCGTCCAGCGCCGCGCCCGCCGCAAGCTCTCCCCGGCGAACTGGCTCGTCCCCGTCACGCCCGACGTCGCCCGCCGGCTCGCCGTGATCCAGCGCGAGTGGCAGCGGATCGACCCCAAGTTCATGGACGAGGACGAGCAGCGCTACTGGGCGACGATCGCCGGCCGCCAGCTCCGCTTCGACCAGCGCGCCGACTTCGCGAAGAAGCTCACCGGCTCCAGCGCCTCGAAGGCCGCGCTCGACACCTTCCTCTCGATCTGCGCGGCGGAGAACCCGAACCGGCGCCTGCGGATGACCGCGCTCCAGGACCGCGTCGCGACGACCGTCGAGCGCGCCGACTTCGACGACCTCGTCACCCTCGTCAGCCAGGCGCCACCGTGGGACAAGGACCGCGCCGCGGGCGTCCGGATCCTCCTCCGCGCGATCGGTGAGGGGAAGGCGAACGCGCCCGACCAGATCCTCCAGCGGTGGACGTGGCGGCTGGCGAAGGCGGTTCGGAAGGTGCTCGACCGCCGGGTCAGCGCCGAGTTCCCCGAGGCGAAGCGGCTGCTCGGCGCGGTCGCGAACTCGCGGGGGAACCGGCACGAGGAGAACATCCAGCGGCTGACCACGGTCGCGAAGGCGCTCCCGATCGAGATCGGCTCCGCCCTCCTCGCCTCCGCGGACGCCTACACCCCGCGCGCCTCGTCCACTCTCGACCACGCCCGCGAGGAGCTGGGCGAGACGCCCGCGCTCGCGACCGCGCTCGCGGACGCGCTCCCGGCACCGAAGGCCCCGGCCCGGAAGCAGCGCCGCCGGCGCAAGAAGAAGAAGGGCGGCGGCGACCCTTCACAGAACGGCGGCGCGCCGACCGAGAGCGGGCAGGCGCAGGCGCAGCCCCAGGCGGACGGCGGCTCCGGCGACGCGCCGAAGCGGCCGAAGCGCCGGCGGCGGCGGAAGCCGGCCGGCTCAGGGGAGGCGCCCTCCGGCCCCTCCGAATCCGTAACACCCTCGTAAGCAGCACCGCGCTAGCGTCTTCCCGGTGCTCCTACTCCTCGCAATCGGGTTCGTCGCCGGAATCGTCACCGCGATCTCGCCCTGCGTCCTCCCGGTGCTCCCGATCGTCCTCGCCGGCGGTGCGACCGGCCGGAAGCCCCTCGCGATCGTGGCGGGGATCGTGGTCAGCTTCTCCGTCTTCACCCTCTTCGCGGCGTGGCTGCTCGACCTCGCCGGGCTGCCGACGGACGTGTTGCGCGACCTCGCGATCGCGCTCCTCTTCCTCGTCGCGCTGACGCTGCTCTGGCCGCCCGCGGGCGAGCTCCTGGCGCGGCCGCTCCAGTTCCTGACCCGGCGCCGTCCGGGCGAGCGCGGCGGCGGCTTCCTGCTCGGCGCCAGCCTCGGTCTTGTCTTCGTCCCCTGCGCCGGGCCGGTGCTCGCCGCGGTGACCGTGCTCGCCGCGAACGAGCAGTTCGGGCTCCGCAGCATCCTGCTCACGCTGTCCTACGCGCTCGGGGCGGCGGGACCGATGCTCGCGATCGCGCTCGTCGGCCGCCGGGCCGCGACCGGGCTCCGGAGCGGCGCCGCCATGCTCCGCCGCGGCGCCGGCGTCCTCGTCGCGCTCGCCGCGCTCGCGATCGCGCTCGGGTTCGACCAGCGACTCCAGACATCGATCCCCGGCTACACGGACTGGCTCCAGAACCGCTTCGAGCGCTCCTCCTCCGCCCAGCGCGAGCTGGAGAAGCTGACCGGCGCCCGGGCCCCCAAGGTCGTGGGCGCGAAGGCGGGCTCGGCGCTCGAGGACTACGGCCCGGCCCCCGAGTTCGCCGGGATCTCGAGCTGGCTCAACTCGGAGCCGCTGACGCTCGCGGGCCTGAAGGGCCGGGTCGTCCTCATCGACTTCTGGACGTACTCGTGCATCAACTGCCTGCGGACGCTGCCGTACATCAAGGCCTGGGACACGCGCTACCGCGACCGCGGCCTGACGATCGTCGGCGTGCACACGCCCGAGTTCGCCTTCGAGCGCGAGTTCGGCAACGTCCGCACCAACGTCCGCAAGCTCGGGCTCCGCTATCCCGTCGCGCTCGACAACGGCTACGAGACCTGGAACGCCTGGCACAACCAGTACTGGCCGGCCAAATACCTGATCGACGCCGACGGCCGCGTCCGCTTCTACCACTTCGGGGAGGGCGACTACGACACGACGGAGGCCGCGATTCGCGAGCTCCTGGCCGATCGGGGTGCCGCGCTGCCGGCGGCCACGCACGTCTCGGGACTGACGCCGACGGGCGTCGGCACGCCCGAGACCTACCTCGGCCACGACCGCCTACAGGCCTACACCGGGAAGGTCCCGATCCTCTCCGGCGCGGAGCAGAGCTACGTCGCATCGACCTCGCTCGGCGGGAACCAGTTCACGCTCGGCGGCCGCTGGACGGTCGAGGCCGAACGGGTGGTCGCCGGCAGGGACGCGCGGCTCCTCCTCTCCTACCGGGCGAGCAAGGTCTACCTCGTCCTCGCCGGAAAGGGCACCGTCCGCGTGCTCGTGGACGGGGAGCCCGAGCGGACGGTCCAGGTGACGGGCGACCGGCTCTACACGCTCGTCGACCGCGCCTCGACGGCCGGACACCAGCTCGAGCTTCGCTTCTCCCCGGGCGTCGCGGGCTACGCCTTCACCTTCGGATAGGGTCGCGCGGTGACGTACGTCGCCGCAGAGGACCGCTACGAGCGGATGCCGGTGCGTCGGAGCGGCCGCAGCGGTCTGCAGCTCCCCGCGGTCTCGCTCGGGCTCTGGAACAACTTCGGCGACGACCGTTCCCTCGAGACGAGCCGCGCGATCCTTCGCCGCGCCTTCGACCTCGGCGTCCTCCACTTCGACCTCGCGAACAACTACGGCCCGCCCTACGGGTCGGCCGAGTCGAACTTCGGCACCCTCTTCCGCCAGGACTTCCGGCCCTACCGCGACGAGCTCGTGCTCTCGACCAAGGCGGGTTACGACATGTGGCCCGGCCCGTACGGCGAGTGGGGGTCGCGCAAGTACCTGCTCGCGAGCCTCGACCAGAGCCTGCAGCGGATGGGCGTCGACTACGTGGACATCTTCTACTCGCACCGCTTCGACCCCGACACCCCGCTCGAGGAGACGATGGGTGCGCTCGACACCGCCGTCCGGCAAGGGAAGGCCCTCTACGTCGGGATCTCCTCCTACTCGGCCGCGAAGACGCGCGAGGCTACGGCGATCCTGCGCGGGCTGGGGACGCCGCTCGTGATCCACCAGCCGTCGTACTCGATGCTGAACCGCTGGATCGAGCCGGAGCTCGTCGACGCGCTGGGCGAGGAGGGGATCGGCTGCATCGCGTTTTCACCGCTCGCGCAGGGGATGCTGACCGACCGCTACCTGGGCGGGATCCCCGAGGACTCCCGGGTCGCCCGCAACCTCTCGCTCTCCGAGGACCTGCTCACCGACGAGGCGCTCGAGAAGGTCCGGGCCTTGAACGAGCTCGCAAAGGGGCGTGGCCAGAGCCTGGCGCAGATGGCGATCGCCTGGGTGCTCCGCGACGAGCGGATCACCTCCGCGCTCGTCGGTGCCTCCAGCGTCGAGCAGCTCGAGGCGAACGTCGCGGCGGTGGAGCGGCTCGGCTTCTCCGACGACGAGCTGGCCGAGATCGACCGCTACGCGACCGACAGCGACATCAACCTCTGGAAGCGCTCGAGCACGGGGTAGCTACTGGGTAGCTACTGCTCGTGCGCCGCGTCGTCGTCGTTCTCGGCGTCGCGCTCGCGGAGGAACTGGGTCAGCTCCGCAGCCAGCGAGTCGCCTGAGGGTAGGTCCTCGTGCTCCTCCAGGTCGAGCTCATCGGTGCGCCGCTCGAGCTCCTCGACGTAGGCCGCGGTCTCGGCGTCGCCGGAGACGGCCTCGGTCACCTGTTCGGAGTACGCCTCCTCCGCCTCCACGAGCTCGGCCGTGTCGATCGAGACGTCGAGCAGATCGCCGAGCCGGTCGCAGAGGGCGCGGGCGGCGCGCGGGCTCGGCGCCAGCGAGACGTAGTGCGGCACCGCCGCCCAGAGGCTGGCGGACGGGATCCCCGCCGACCGGAAGGCGTCGCCGAGGATGCCGACGATCCCGGTCGGCCCCTCGTACCGGGAGTGCTGGACGCCGAGGCTCTCGACGAGCTCCGGATCGCTCGCCGCGCCCGTCACGGGGGCAGCGCGCGTGTGCGGGACGTCGGCGAGGAGCGAGCCGAGCGTGATCGCCAGCTCGACGCCGGTCGTCCGCGCCACCTCGACCACCAGCCCGCTGAAGGTCTTCCAGCGGAGGCTCGGCTCGACGCCGAGCATGATCACGGCGTCGCGATCGGAGCCCGGGATCCGCGCATGGAAGAACGCGTTCTCGGGCCACTCGATCTGCCGGGTCAGTCCTTCGTCGAGCGAGACGTGCGGACGGTTCGACTGGAAGTCGACGAAGCCCTCGGGGTCGATGTCGGCGAAGCGCTCGGCCTGCCAGACCCGCGAGAGGTAGCCCGCTGCGAGGGTCGCGCCCTGGCCACCGTCGTTCCAGCCGCGGAATGCGGCGATCAGCACGGGGCGGTTCAGCTCGGGTCGGCCGAGCATCCTGAGCTCGCTGGCCATCGAAGAAGTCTAGTGGCGCACGAGCGATCTCGGGGTGCGCCAGAGCGCCGTGACGAGCGCCACCGTCCACGCCCAGACCGCCGCCGCGAGCCCGACGTGGACGAGGACGAGTCCCCACGGGAGCCGGTTCCGGAACTGGATCTCGCCGACGAGCATCTGCACGAGCAGGAGCGCGAGCAGGATCGCGGCGCCCCGAACGAGGCCCGGGACCAGGGCGCGGTGCCGGACGAGCCAGCCGAGCAGGAGCAGGAACCCGAGCCCGAAGACGGCGGTCGCCCGGACGTGGATCCGGACCGCTTCGAGCAGGTTCCAGTAACGCTCGATCTCGGCGCTGTCGCCCGGGTGCGGGCCGGACGCGGTCGAGAGCGTCCCCGTAAAGACGAGGGCGCCGCACGCGACGGCGAGGGTGACCCCGACCCAGCGCAGCCATTCGGGGACAGGCGACGGGACGCGACCCTCGGCGTTCCCGCGCGCCTCGACGAGGAGCGCGGCCGCGGTCCCGAGCACGACGAGCGCCAGCAGGAAGTGCGTCGCGACCATCAGCGGGTGCAGGTCGAGCCGGATCGTCAGCAGCCCGAGCGGCGCCTGCGCGATCGTGCCGAGGAAGGTGACGGCGGCGAGCCAGCGGGTGCCGCGGCCGAGTCCCGGCGTCCGGAAGGCGAAGATCCAGGCGAGGAGCGTGAGCGCGATCGGGAAGAGCGCCATCACGCGGTTCCCGAACTCGATCGAGGAGTGCCCGCCGATCGCCGGGAAGAAGGCGCCCTCCTGGCAGCCCGGCCACGACTCACACGCGAGCCCGGACCCGGTCAGCCGCACCGCGGCGCCGGTCAGGACGATCAGGTAGAGGGAGACCGCCGAGGCGAGGGCGAGCCGGGCGTAGCGCTCGGGTGTCGCCGCCAGCCGGCCCACGTGCACGGGGACGGTGTCCACGTCTTCCAATCTACGCGAGCAGCACTCCCTGGCCCGGCTCGACCCGGCCGACCCGGTGGAGGGCCTGCCCGGCGGAGGCGAAGGCGGCCTCGAGCAGGACGGACTTGGCCGCCGGCAGCGCGATGAGGAGGCCGCCCGCGGTCTGGGGGTCGTAGGCGAGCGCGAGCACCTCGTCGGCGACGTCGGCCTCGACGTGCGGCCCCGCGAAGTCCCGGTTGCGCCGGTCTCCCCCGGTGCGGACGCCCGCCGCGGCGACCTCGAGCGCCCCCGGGAGGGCGGGGAGCGCGCCCGCGTCGAGGACGATCTTGACCCCGCTTCGCTCCGCGGTCTCGTGCGCGTGCCCGAGCAGCCCGAAGCCGGTCACGTCGGTGACCGCGTGCGGCTCGAACGGGCGGAGCGCGTCGGCGGCGGCGCGGGCGAGCTCCGTCATCGAGACTGAAGCCGCAGCCAGGCCCTCTTCGTGCCGGTTGCCCTCGCGGGCCGCGTGCAGGAGCAGCCCCGTCCCGAGCGCCTTTGTCAGGTAGAGGACGTCGCCCGCCTCGGCGCCGCTCTTCGCCCAGATCCCGTCGGGATGCACAGTTCCCACGACGGCGAGCCCGTACTTCGGCTCCTCGTCGCGGAGAGTGTGACCGCCAGCGAGGATCGCGCCGGCCGCCCGCACCTGGTCATCGGCGCCCGCGAAGACAGCGGCGATCGTCTCGTCGGGGAGGCTCTCCGGAAAGGCCGCGACGGAGAGCGCGAGCAGCGGCGACCCTCCCATCGCAAAGACGTCGTTCAGCGCGTTCGTCGCGGCGATCCGGCCGTAGAGCTCCGGGTCGTCGACGAGTGGGGGGAAGAAGTCGACGGTGAAGACGAGGGCGCGCTCGTCGTCGAGCCGGTAGACCGCGGCATCGTCCGACGGGGCGAGCCCGACGAGAAGATTCTCGGCGTCGGCGGGGACGAAGCCGCGCACGAGCTGCTCGAGGCGCGCGGCCGAGAACTTCGCTGCGCAGCCGCCGCTCTTCGCGAGCTCGGTGAGCCGGACGCTCATCCCCGCACTGTAGTTGGGGCCGGAAAATGCGACGACCGGGAGGGGACCCGGTCGTCGCTTCTCAGGGGAGAGGAGGAGCCTGAGGAAGTGGCCTCGATTTCGGCGTCCTCAGGCGCATTCCTTTCACATTTTGTGCGACAGTCAAACTATGCCGTCTGCACTCGTCACGGGGGGCTCGTCGGGGATCGGGCTCGCGCTTGCCCGGATGCTGCAGGAGGAGGGGTACGACCTGACCCTGGCGTCGCGGACGAAGGAAAAGATCGAGGCGGCCGCCGCCGGGCTCGGCGCGACCGCGATCGCCGCCGACGTCTCCGATCCGGACGATTGCGCGCGCGTCGTCGCGGAGCACGTGGCGGCCCACGGCGGCCTCGACGTCCTCGTCAACTCGGCGGGCGTCGGGATCGCGAGCCGCGTCGAGGACCTCCAGCTCAAGCACATCGACCGCCAGCTCGCGATCAACCTGCGCGGGCTTGCGCTCGTCACGCAGGCGGCGATCCCCCACCTGCGCGAGACGAAGGGCTGGATCTTCAACCTCGCCTCGATCGCAGGGAAGCAGCGGGCGCCTGTCCTCGCGATCTACGCCGCCACGAAGGCGGCTGTGATCTCATTGACCGGCTCTCTGAACGCCGACCTCGAGGGAGACGGGATCCGCGCGATCGCGATCTGCCCCGGGTTCGTGGACACGCCGATGGCCGCGTTCTCGGGCCTGCCGGGCGAGGAGATGATCCAGCCGGAGGACTGCGCCGAGGTGGCGCGGATGTGCCTGCGCCTCAGTCCCCAGGCTCGGGTCCCGGAGGTCGTGATCGAGCGCATGGGCGCCGTCGACGGCGCGTAGAGCAGATCAGAGGTCGCCCGGGGTACGGAGGATCCGCCAGAGCTCGAACAGCCCCAGCGCGACCGAGATCGAGAAACCGACGAGCGCGACGACGTCGTTGACCCGCGCCATCAGCGCAGAGGCGACGAGCAGCGCCGAGATGATCATCGCCGCCCCGAGCCGGTTGACGCTCGAGCGGACGAGATGCTCCAGCTCGCCGAGATCGGTCGGGACGATCCCGAAGCGAAGCGTGCCCGTCTCCGCACGGGTCACGAGCTGGCTCACCCGGCGCGGCAGCTTCACGAGCGGCTCGAGCTGGGTGTAACCGAGCGAGAGGAGCTGGTTCGGCTCGAGCGCGCGCTCTGCCTCCTGCAGCATCGCGTTCAGCCCGTCCTCCTCGAGCAGGTCGATCGGGTCGAGATCCGGGTCGAGCGCCCGCGCGACCGAGTCCGCCTGCGAGAGCGTCTTACCGACGAGCGCGAAGCTCGTGGGCAGGCGGATGCCGTGCGCCAGCGCGATCCGCTGCAGGTCCGCGAGCGCCTCGCCCGCCCTGATCCCCGAGAGCGGCCGCCAGTGGTAGCGCGGCAGCTTCCGTCGCAGCTCGTGGACGAAGCCCGCCTCGTCGGAGGAGAGATCGGTCAGCGAGAGGCCGAGGATCACATCGGCGACGTCCTCGGCGCGGTTTTGCGCGAGCGCGAGCAGGAGGAGCCCGAGCGCCCGCCGGGTGTCGTCGTCGAGCCGGCCGAGCAGCCCGAAATCGAGCAGGACGAGACGGCCGTCCTCGGCCAGGAGCACATTGCCGCGGTGCGGATCGGCGTGGTAGACGCCGTGCACCGTGATCTGCTGCACGTAGGCCCGGAAGAGCTGCCGGGCGAGCAGCCTTGCGTGCTCCGGCACGACCCCGTGGCCGTCCTCGACCTTGACTCCGTCCGCCCGCTCGAGCACGAGCACCTTCTCGGTCACGTGAGGCCGGATCACCGCCGGCACGTGGAGCTGCTCGAACTCCGCGACGAGGCTCGCGATCAGCTCGCCGCCGTATGCCTCCTCGACGAAGTTGAGCTCGGCGGCGAGATGCACCTCGAGCTCCTCGGCGAGGGCGTTCAACTGGAGCAGGCGCGCCGTCTCCGATCGTCCCTCCGCCAGCGAGGTGAACGAGCGGAGCAGGTCGAGGTCGAGCGCGACCTGCTCCTGCAGGCCCGGCCGCTGCACCTTGACCACGACCTCGCGCCCGGTCCGGAGGAGCGCACCGTGGATCTGCCCGATCGAGGCGGACGCGATCGGCGTCTCGTCGAGACGGGCGAAGTGCTCCAGCCCGATCTCGCTGTCGATCACCGCCCGCGCCTCCTCGAACGGGAACGGCGGGACGTCGTCGACGAGCCGGCCGAGCTCCCGGATGTAGACGTCCGGAAGCAGGTCGGGGCGCGACGAGAGGAGCTGGCCGAGCTTGACGAAGGTGACGCCGAGCTCCTCCAGCGACTCCCGGAACGCCCGGGCGCCCTCGGCGGTCGCGGGCCTGGCGCCTCCGACCGCGCCCACCTCGCGGAGGACGCGCAGCAGCTTGCCGCGACGGGCGACTCGGGTGACCTCGAGCGCGCGGCGCGCTCGGCTAGTTCTCAGGCCCATCGCCCGCGTTTGCCCGGCCCGACAACGCCGGAAACGCCCTAGCGCAGGAGCTGCTCACGGACGGCCGCCGTGAGCTCGCGCACCGAGAGCGTTCCCTCGAACCGGGCCTTGACGTTGCCGTCGGCCCCGACGAGGAACGTGAAGGGCTCCGTGGGCAGGTTCCACTCGGACACCCACTGGTTCTGACCCTTGGTCGGGTCGTTGTCCTTGTAGATCTCGACGTGGATCCAGCGGATCTGCGGCTCGGCCTTGAACTGCTTGCGGGCCGCATCCACGACCTCGACGACCGGCCCGCATGTCCGCGTCGTGCAGAACTGGGGTGTCGCGAACGTGACGACGAACGGCGCCTTGGCGGCGAGCGCATCGGCGACCGAGCTCTGGAGCAGCTTCGTGTCCGGCGGCTTCGCGGTCGTGAGCGCGGCGAGGTCGCCGCCCGTGCTGGCGATCGTGGGCGTCTTGGACGCGACGGCCGACTCGCCCACGTCCGGCGCGCTCGTCCGCTTCCCGACGACGACGTTGCCGATCGCCTGGATCTTCCGGCCGCCGACCGGCTCCGCGAGCACCCAGTACTTCCCGGGCTTCGCCAGCGACAGCGTCGTCACGAAGATCGACGACGGCGTCCCCTTCTCGACGCCGGTGACGCCGATCTTCTCGGCGGTCGCGGTCGTCTCCAGGAACGGCTTCTGCTTCAGCCCGCGCGAGAGCCAGACCTTCGCCGTCGGGCGCGTGACCACGCGGCTCTGGTTGTCGATCACGAGGAACGAGAAGCGCCGGTCGCCCGGTGCGAAGTCGGCGGTGCCCGGGACCAGCGCGACGTCCGCGCCGGGTGCACGCCAGAGAGCTTCGAGGGTTCCCGCCGCCGGACCGGCTGCCGGCTCCTCCTGGGTCTTCGAGGAGGAGCCGCCGCAGCCTGCCGCAAGTGCACAGATCGCTACAGCGAGGGCGGCGAGGGGACGCACGCCGGTCACTGTAGCCGTGAGAGGCGGATCAGCCGCCCTCGGACCAGGTGAACAGCCGCGGGAGCAGCCCACCCAGAGAGGCAGCCAGAATCGTCGCCGAGAAGAACAGATACGTCAGCCGGGTCTTCATGTGTGCCTCCTCCTTTCCGCTCGCTAGAACCGGATGTCCTGGAGAGCCTCCGCGGCGCGGCGATAGAGCCGGGCCGCCTCTCCTTCGTCGCCGCGCCTGGCGGCAAGATCTCCGAGCGCAACCCACGCACCTGCGCGGTGGCTCACGGACGAAAGCTGTTCGAAGGAGGCGTCGGCAGCGCGGAACTGCTCCTCCGCCTCGTCGAGACGCCCACGCTCGAGCAGGGAGCGCCCGAGCACGAGCTGCGACTGGCCGATCTCCGAGAGATAGTCCTCGCGCCCCTCGAGCAGCTGCAGCGCCTGGCGCGCATGCGTGTCGGCCTCATCCCACTCGTGCAGGTGCAGGTGCACGGTGCCGAGGCCGCCGAGCGCCTGGGCCGCGTCACCCTGCGACTCCGCCTCGACCGCGACCGCGAACGACTGCTTCAGGTGCTCGATCGCCTCGCGGGGCTTCCCGAGCAGGAGGTTGAGCCCGCCCAGGTTGTTCAGAAGCCGGCCGACGTTGCGCTCGTCCTCGAGCTCCTGGTAGAGCGTCTTCGCCTGCTCGGCGTAGTTGCGCGAGAGGACCCAGTGGCCCGTGCGCTCCGCGACGAGGGAGGCCTGGAAGTAGGCGTGCGCCATCTTGCGGCGGTCGCCGGCGCTCTGGGCGAGCTCGAGCGCGCGCTCGGCGTCCTCGCGGGCAGCTTCGAGGTCGCGCTGGTTGCGGTGGCCGCGGGAGCGCCAGTGGAAGATGTCGGAGCGGAGCAAGTCGCAGGGCAGCCCGGAGCGCTCGGCGAGGGTGAGGGCCTCGTTGAAGAGCGCGATCGCGGTGCCGACGCTGGCCAGCTTGATCCGGCAGACGCCGAGGCGGTAGACGAGGTCGGCGCGGTCGACGTCGGTGAAATGGTCGCTCTCGGCGATCCCGCGCGCCTCGACGAGCAGGTCGACCGAGGTGCGGAGGTCGCCCTCCTCCATCCGGGCCCACGCCTCGCCGGCCAGCACGCGGACGGAGAGCTCGGGGAGGTTGACCGCGGCCACGGGGGCGCGCACCTCCTCGTAGGCCTCGATCGCGTCGCGGTACTGGAACGCCTGGGTCAGCGCCTCGGCCCGGGCGAGCAGCGCCTCGACCTTGCCGCGCTCGTCGGTGGAGACGCCGTTGGCGAGGAAGGCGGGATCGACGTTGAGCCGCTCGGCCAGCCAGCCGACGGTCTCGGCGGTCGGGCGGGTCTTGCCCCGCTCGATCTGGCTGACGTACTCCTTGGAGAAGCGGTCGCCGGCGAGTTCGGTCTGGGTCATCCCTGCGGCGACCCGGAGGAGACGCACACGGTCACCCAGCCGTCCGGCGGATGCGGCGGCGGGGGCAGTGCGGGTGGCGGCGGCGGTCTCGTTCATGCGGTGCTTGATTCAGTCAAGTGGCCGGTGGAGCGATTCGCATACCCCTTTGCGGGGATCTTTCGCCGTCCGGCCCTGCGTGTATCGAGTGAAGCGAGCGTACCACGAAATCACTTGACCGAGTTACTTGACTTTTCCGGACACCGCTCCTACAGTTCGGATCAACTTGCACCGCCGGACGCCAGGCGCATGCAAGGGCGCACCACCCATAGGACGACCGCCGCAACCGGAGGCCGTGGCTGAGCCGCAGAGCCATGTCCACCGGAGTGTCGCCCCGGATGGTTGCTTGCCTCAAAGGATCGTCCCCGGAGCCGCAGCCGGGGACGCTCCGCGGTCCCGCAGCGCTGTGCCCCCCACCGGGCACGGCGCCGGGGCCGCCGGTTTGCCTAGGCCGAGCCCGTGAGCCAGCGGGCGCGCTGGGTGGCGATCGCCGCGAACTCCTCCTGGCCGAGCACGCTGCCGAGACGGTCGGCAACCGAGATCAGCAGCCCGCCGGCGACGAAGATCCAGGCCTCCGCGTCGGGGTCGCGGTCGGCGGCGATCCCGCCGGCGGTCTGGGAATCGCGGATCAGGCAGGCGACGAAGTCGTGCACCTCGCGCATCTGCGCCCTGAGGTGCCGCTTGATCTCCGGGTCGACCGCCGCCTCGGAGAGCGCCTGCGTCCAGAGGTTCGGCAGCAGCACGCGCTTGCTGCGCAGCTCGAACGCCGCCTGGCTGACCGCCAACGGCGCCCGCTCGGGGCCGAGCTCGGCGATCTTCGTCTCCCACCCCTCGCGGAGCAGGCGCCACGCCTCGTCGAGGCAGGCGAAGAAGAGGTCGCGCTTCGAGTCGAAGTGGCGGTAGAGGATCGGCTCGGAGATCCCGGCGGCGCGGGCGATCTCTGCCGTCGTCGCACCGCCGTAGCTCGTGTCCATGAAGACGCGGAGCGCAGCGGCGACGATCGCCTGCCGGCGCTCGGCCGCCGGCAGGCGTGTCGAGGGCCGGGCGCTCAGGCGGCAGCCTCGACGAGGGGTTCGCGCGTGACCTGCGGCTCGCCGTGCGGCTCGTGACGCACGAGCAGGTACGCAACGAGCGAGCCCACGAACGCGATCCCCGCAGCGACCTCGAGCGAGCGCGAGTAGCCGCTCATGAACGCCTCGACGGTCTGCTTCCCTCCGGCCTGGTGGGCGAAGATCGCGCCCATCAGGGCGATCCCGACCGAGCCGCCGACCTGGCGCATCGCGTTCAGGACGGCCGAGCCGACGCCGGACTTCTCGACGGGGACGGCGCGGACCGCGGCCGCCGCCGTCGGAGTCATCGTCAGCGACATCCCGAGCCCGCCGACGAGGAAGCCGGGGAAGAGGTTCCAGAACCCGGCGTCCGAGCCGAGCTGGGAGAGATAGAGGAGCTGGATCCCGATCAGGATCATCCCGCCCGTCATCAGCCAGCGCGAGCCGTAGCGGTCGGACGCCTTCCCGGCGATCGGCGCGACGAGGATCACCATCAGCGTCATCGGCAGGAAGGACGCGCCCGCCTGGACTGCCGAGTAGCCGAGCACGTTCTGCATATAGAGCGAGGTGAAGAAGAAGACACCGAACATCGCCAGCGCCACGAGCAGCATCGCCAGGTTGGCGCCCGCGTAGGTGCCGCTGCGGAAGAGCGTCAGGTCGAGCATCGGCGCCCGCTGGCGCCGCTCGAGCTGGATGAAGACGACGAAAGAGACCACCGCCACGACGAACGAACCGACGATCCGCGCCGAGCCCCAGCCGTAGCCGTTCGCCTCGATCAGCCCGTACGTGAGCGCGAAGAGCGCGAGGGCGGAGGTGAAGAGGCCGGGCAGGTCGAGCCGGACGTGGGTGTCGTCCTTCGATTCGTTGATGAACGCGTAGCTGGCAGCCACGCCGACGATCCCGACGGGGATGTTCACATAGAAGATCCAGTTCCAGCCCAGGTGCTCCGTCAGAAGCCCGCCGACGAGCGGGCCGATCGCGAGAGCGAGTGCGGAGACGCCGGCCCAGATCCCGATCGCCGTCCCCCGCTCCCGGGGCGGGAAGGTGGCGGCGATTATCGAGAGGGTCGCGGGGTTCATCAGCGCGGCGCCGGAGCCCTGGATGATCCGGGCTGCGATCAGCTCCGTCTCGGAGCCCGCGAGGCCGCACCAGAGGGAGGCGAGGGTGAAGACGCCGATCCCGACGACGAAGATGAGGCGGCGGCCGTAGGCGTCGGCGAGCTTGCCGCCGATCAGCATCAGCGCCGCGAAGGTGAGGGCGTAGCCCGTGACGATCCACTGGAGCGACGAGACGGAGGCCCCGAGGTCGCGCTGGATCGAGGGCAGGGCCACGTTCACGACCGTGTTGTCGAGCATGATCATGAAGAGGCCGAACGAGACGGCCGCCAGTGTCCACCACTTGCGGCGCGCCTCTGGGATGATCCCGAGAGCCATGACGTTCCTTTCAGAAGTTAGCGGTCGCTAGGTTAGTGAGTACTAACGCTCCTGTCAAGTTCGCGTGGACGCCGTCCCCGCAGCAGCTCGAGGAGGCCAACGTCTCCCGCCTCGCCCGCGCGCTCGGCTGCGCGGACTACGCCTCGCTGCTCCAGCTGTCCCTCGACGAACCCGACCGGTTCTGGCGCGCCGTCGCGGACGACCTCCGGCTCGAGCTCGACGTCCCGTGGACGCGCGTCTCGGACGACTCGCGCGGGATCGAGTGGACGACGTGGTTCGAGGGCGCCCGTCTGAACGTCGCCGAGGCCGCCTGCCACGCCTGGGCCCGACGGACGCCCGCCGCGACCGCCGCCGTCTTCCGCGGCGAGGACGGGGAGCGGCGCGAGCTGACCTTCGCCGAGCTCTCCCGCGAGGTCCGCCGGCTGGCGGGCAGGCTCGTCGAGCTGGGAATCGAGCCCGGTGACCGCGTCGCGCTCTACCTGCCGATGTCGCCCGAGGCCGCGATCGCCTCGCACGCATGCGCGCACGTCGGGGCGGTGCAGGTGCCGATCTTCTCCGGGTTCGCGGCCGCCGCCGTGCTCCAGCGCCTCCAGGACTCGGGGGCGCGCTTCGTGATCACCGCCGACCTCTCCTACCGGCGCGGACGGCCCGTGCCGATGCGGGAGGCGATCGAAGAGGCGCGCGCGCAGGCGCCCTCGGTCGAGCACGTGCTCACCTGGCGCCGCCACGGCGGCTGGGAGGACGAGCTCCCGGACGACGGGCCGGACCCGGTCTCGGTCGAGGCGGAGCATCCGTACCTGATCGCGTACACGTCGGGCACGACCGGGCGGCCGAAGGGCGCCGTCCACGTCCACGGCGGCTTCCTGCTCTCGATCGCGCGCGAGGCCGCCTACCAGTCTGACGTCCGCGCGGGCGACCGCGTCCTCTTCTCCACGGACATGGGCTGGATCATGGGGCCGTGGACCGTGGTCGGCACCGGCGCGCTCGGAGCTGCCTCGATCTACCTCGAGGGCGCCCCCGACTGGCCGGACGACCGGATCTGGAGGACGGTCGAGGAGGAACGCGTGACGATGCTCGGGGTCTCCCCGACGCTGATCCGAGCGCTGATCCCCAAGGGCGTGCCGGAGGCGGACCTCTCCTCGCTCCGCGCGATCACGACCACCGGCGAGCCGTGGAACGCCGGGCCGTACGCCTGGCTGAACGAGCACGCGGCCGGCGCCGGCTCGATCCCGATCGTCAACATCTCCGGCGGCACCGAGGTCGGCGCCTGCTTCCTCTCGGTGACGCCGATGGCGCCGACCAAGCCCGTCTCGCTCGGCTTCCCGGCGCTCGGGCTCGCGATGGACGTCGTCTCCCAGGAGGGCGAGCCGCTCCGCGGCGAGGTCGGCGAGCTCGTCTGCCGGCGGGCCTGGCCGGGGATGACGCGCGGGATCTGGGGCGACGACGAGCGGTACCTCGAGACGTACTGGCGGCGCTTCCCGGGCATCTGGACGCACGGCGACTGGGCCTCGGTCGACGAGGACGGCTACTGGTTCCTGCACGGCCGCTCCGACGACACGCTGAACATCGCGGGGAAGCGGATCGGGCCCGCCGAGCTCGAGTCGGCGGCCCTCGAGCACCCGTCCGTCGCCGAGGCGGCGGCGATCGGCGTCCCGCACGAGATCAAGGGCGAGACGGCGTGGCTCTTTTGCACGCTCAAGCCGGGGCTGGAGGCGGAGGCCGAGGACGTGCGCGCCGCGGTCGGCGGCGTCCTCGGCAAGGCCTTCGCGCCAGAACGCGTCCTCTTCATCTCGGCGCTCCCGAAGACCCGGAGCGCCAAGATCGTCCGGCGGGCCGTCCGCGCGACCGCGCTCGGCGAGGACCCCGGCGACCTTTCGACCCTGGAGAACCCCGAGTCACTGGAGGAGATCGCGAATGCCGTCTAGAGCGCTCGTCACCGGAGGAGGCCGTGGGATCGGCGCGGGGATCGCCCGCGAGCTCGCCGCGAACGGCTGGCACGTCACCGTCACCGGCCGCACGGCGGCTCAGGTGGAGGCCGTGGCGGAGGAGATCGGCGGGACGGCCGCGGTCGGCGACGTCTCGGTGCGGGCGGACGTGGAGCGGATGCTCGCCGAGGCCGGCCCGATCGACCTGCTCGTCGCCAACGCCGGGATCGCCCTCTGGGAGGACTCCTGGGAGACCGACCCCGACGAGTGGTGGCACATCTTCGAGGTCAACGTGCTCGGCGCCTATCTGACCGTGCGCCTGGCGCTCCCCGGGATGGTCGAGCGCGGCGGGGGCCGGATCGTGATCACCGGCAGCGGCGCCTCCTACCTGCCGGGATCGACCTCGGGCGGCTACGGCGCGAGCAAGGCGGCCGTCGGTCGCTTCGGCGAAACGCTCGCGGCGCAGGTCGCCGAGCACGGGATCCAGGTCTTCGTGATCAGCCCCGGGCTCGTCAAGACCGAGATGACCGGCAGCTCGTTCCCCGACGACGCGCCGTGGACGCCGCCCCAGCTGGCGCCGCAACTCGTCGTCGAACTGGCCTCGGGGCGCTTCGACGCGCTCTCGGGCCGCTACCTGCACGCCGAGCACGACCCACCCGACGAACTGGAGCGGCGGATCCCGCGGATCCTCGAGGAGGACCTGAACGCGATCCGGCTCCGCCGGGAACCGACTTAGTTGCTCTGAGCAACTAAGTCTTCGGCGCGATCCAGGTCTGGCGCGAGACGGCGAGAAGCTCGCCCGCCTCCGTCCAGAGCGCCGTGCCGGCGGCGAGCTTCCGGCCGTCCTCCTCGCCCGCCCAGCCGGCGACGACGCAGCGCTCGCCCTCGCGGGGGAGCCGGTCGATCCGGGCGGCCATCCGGCCGAGCACGGTCTCGCCGCGGCCGTGGGCGCTCGTGGCGTAGGCACCGGCGCAGTCGATCGCCGCCCAGACGACCGGCACGGAGGGCTCGTGGGCAACCCACGGCGCCGCGACGACCCGCTCGCGGCCCGCGACGGCGCCGGGGTAGATCCGGAGGCCGTCGCCCTCGTCCCGCGCGAGCCCGCAGCTGAAGCAGCCGCGGAAGGTCTCGGGGCCGAAGGGCTCGTAGCGGGTCGCCGCCTCGACCGCCTCGCGCCAGGAGACCGGCCCGATCGCCTCGATCGGCCCCGCCGCGGGCTTCGCCTCCGCGACGACGGCGTCCCCGTCCATCAACGCGAGCCCGTCCCCACGCTCCACGACGGCGAGCGGCCGCTCGAGCGGCGGCGGCAGCCGGAGGGTGACCTCGGCCGCTTCGCCGAGCCGCTCTGCGAGCGCGCCGGCGCTGTAGCCGCCGTTCCCGGAACTCTCCGGGCCGCGGTAGCGACGGTCGATCCGGATGTTTTCGCCTGTGAGTCGCAAACTGCTAATCTCCTCGCGATGCGGCTCGCCCTCGCCCAGCTGAACGCCGTCGTCGGCGACCTCTCGGGGAACCGCGAGCGCATTCTCTCGTTCCTGGACGACGCGCGCGGACAAGGCGCCGACCTCGTCCTCTTCCCCGAGCTCGCGGTCACGGGCTACCCGCCGGAGGACCTGCTGCTCCGGCCCGCCTTCATCCGCGCGGCGGAGGCGTCGCTGCGCGAGATCGCCGCGGTGTGCACGGACCTGACAGCGCTCATCGGCTCGCCCTGGTTCGACCGCGACCTCTACAACGCGTGCGCGGTCTGCGCCGACGGGGAGATCAAGGCCGTCTACCGCAAGCGCTACCTACCCAACTACGGGGTGTTCGACGAGGACCGCTACTTCGCCCCGGGCCGGGGCCTCGTGCTCGTCCGCGCCGGCGACACCCAGGTGGGCGTGACGATCTGCGAGGACATCTGGCAGCCGGGCCCGCCGGCGACCGACCTCGCGCTCGCTGGGGCGCAGCTGATCGTGAACATCTCGGCGTCCCCGTACCACGCGGGCAAGGCCGAGGACCGCGAGGAGATGCTCGTCACGCGTGCCCGGGACAACTCCGCCTTCCTGGCCTTCTGCAACCTCGTCGGCGGCCAGGACGAGCTCGTCTTCGACGGGCACTCGGTCGTGCTGGACGACGAGGGAGAGGTGCTCGCCCGCGCGCCCGGCTGGGAGGAGACCCTGCTCGTCCTCGACGTCGAGCCGACCGAGGCGATCGGCCGCCGCCTCCGCGACGTCCGCCGCCGCTCGCTCGCCCGCGAGCGCGACGACCTGCAGCCGACCGTGGTCGACGTCGCCGCCCCCGCGGACGGGGAGCGGTCGCTCGTCACCCCGGAGATCGTCCCGTTCGAGCCGCGGCTCGAGCAGATGCGCGCCGCCCTCGTGCTCGCGCTCCGCGACTACATGGGCAAGAACGGGTTCCGGGAGATCGTGCTCGGCCTCTCGGGCGGGATCGATTCGGCGCTCGTCGCCGCGCTCGCGGTGGACGCGGTCGGGCCGGAGCGCGTCCACTGCGTCTCGATGCCCTCGCGCTACTCGTCGGAGGGGACACGCGGGGACGCGCAGCGCCTGGCCGAAAGCCTCGGCGCGGACTTCCGCGAGGTCCCGATCGAGCAGATCGTCGTCCCGTTCGACGAGGCGCTCGGCGGGCTCGAGGGGCTCGCCGCCGAGAACCTGCAGGCGCGCGTGCGCGGCACGCTGCTGATGGCGCTCTCGAACACGCACGGATGGCTCGTCCTGGCGACGGGGAACAAGTCGGAGCTCTCGGTGGGCTACTCGACCCTCTACGGCGACCTGGCGGGCGGCTTCGCGCTGATCAAGGACGTCTTCAAACTGGACGTCTTCGCACTCTGCCGCTACCTGAACGAGCGGGCCGGCCGGGAGCTGATCCCCGTCTCGATCATCGAGCGGCCGCCCTCCGCGGAGTTACGGGCCGACCAGCAGGACGAGGACTCGCTGCCGCCCTACGAGGTGCTCGACGCGGTTCTCGAGGCCTATGTCGAGCTCGACCGCTCGCGGGACGAGCTGCTCGCGGACGGGTTTGACGCCGACGTCGTGGAGCGGGCGATCGGGCTGATCGACCGGGCCGAGTACAAGCGGCGCCAGGCGCCCCCGGGCGTGAAGCTGCGGCCGAAGGCGTTCGGCCGCGACCGCCGGACACCGATCACGAACCGCTGGCGGGACTGAGCGCCCCGTCCACCCCGGCCGGGTGTGAACGAAGAGTTGCACTTCTTTGACAAACGGGGACAGTCCCCGGTTTCCGCTGCGCAGTTGACCGGCGTTCGAAGTAAGTCTATGCTTACCGTTAGTGCAGACTTACCATCAACTCGACGCGCTCGGCGACCCGACGCGGCGGCTCGTCTTCGAGCAGCTCCGCGCCGGCCCGCTCGCCGTCGGCCAGCTCGCGGAGCGGCTTCCGGTCAGCCGGCCGGCCGTCTCGCAGCACCTGCGCGTGCTCAAGCTCGCCGGCCTCGTCGGCGACGTCCACGCCGGAACGCGCCGGCTCTATCACGTGGATCCCGCCGGGCTCGAGAGCGCCCGCGCCTACTTCGACCGCTTCTGGGACGACGCGCTCGACCGCTTCGCCTCCGAGGCAGGAAAGGAGCCAGGATGAGCACCGTGTCCCTGGACGCCATCCGTAAGACGCGGCTCGTCGACCTCACACCCGCCGAGGCGTTCGAGCGCTTCACCGCGGGGATCGGCTCCTGGTGGCCCGCCGCGACCCACTCCTACGGCGGCGACGCCGTCACAGCCGTCGTTCTCGAGCCGCGCGTCGGCGGGCGACTCTACGAGGTGACCCCCGAGGGCGAGCGGGACTGGGGCCGCGTGCTCGCCTGGGAGCCGCCCGGCAGGCTCGTGCTCGACTGGCAGATCGGTGAGGCCGCCGGCACGGAGGTCGAGGTGCGCTTCGCCCCCGATGGGACCGGGACGCGCGTCGACCTCGAGCACAGCGGCTTCGGCGAGACCGATCCACGGGAGCGCTACGAGAGCGGCTGGGACGTCGTGCTCACGCCCTTCGTCGAGCGGGCCGGCTAGGCCCGGGTCGCGCGCAGGCGCTCCCGGAACGCGGCGAACCAGCGCAGCCGCTCCTCCCACGGCACCGCGGCGTTCGCAGGCGACGTGGACGGGAGCACGAAAAGCTCCGTCTCCCCCAGGCGCCGGTCCTGGAGGCCGAGCTCGGGCCGCTCGCCGAACGTCCCGCGGTAAGCCTCCTTGCCCACGAACCCGATCGCGCCCGGACGCAGCTCGGCCGCGAGCCGCCCCAGCCGCGCCGCCGACCCCTCGAAGTCGGCCTTGCGCAGGTCGCCCGACCCGGGCGTCGTGCGCAGCGCCGCGTTCGTGACGCCCCAACCGAGCGGCAGCAGCTCGTCCTGCTCCGCGGGTCCGAGCAGCCGCTGCGTGAACCCGGCCGCGTGGAGCAGCCGCCAGAAGTCGTTACGAGGGTTCGCGAAGTGCGCGGCCGCGGCCGCCGAGACCCGACCGGGGTTGATCCCGCAGAAGACCGCTGTCAGACCCGGGGCGAGGACGTCAGGGACGTCGGACTCAGGCTGCTTCAGGCTCACGCGTGTCGAGCTTGCCCTCGAAGAACGTCCGGAGGAGCTCACCGGAGACGATCTTCTCGGGGCTGTGCGGCTCGACCTTCGTCACCTTCACGGAGTCTTCTCGCTGCCACCCGTAGCACCGGGCGTAACATTCGGCCTCACTCAGCGTCCGTAACCGCTGCACGGACCGCACCGTACGTATCGGACCGGACGACATCGGCCGGTCTGTACGGTGCAGGCATGGCGACCCGGGCCCGTTCCTTCACCTACGCCGTCGCGCTCGACCGCGACTGGACCGCGACGAGCGGCGAGGGCGGCACACCCCTCGCAGACGAGGATGCCTGGACGCCCGAGCATCTCGTGCTCGCCGGCCTCGCCCGCTGCTCACTCACCAGCCTGCGCTTCCACGCGGGCAAGCACGGACTCGAGGTTGTGGCGAGCGCCGACGTCTCGGCGACGGTGACGCGCCGCGAGGAGGACGGTCGCTTCGCGTTCGTCGAGATCGAGGTCAGCGCCGACGTGTCGCTGAACCCCACTCCGGCAGATGTGCGCGAACTGCTCGCACTGGCCGAGCGAGACTGCTTCGTGGGCGCGTCACTGACGGCGGCGCCCCGCTATTCCTGGACTGTCAACGGCGAGGAGGTTCGATGAGCACGATCACATTCGACGTCGAGGCGGTGCGGCGGCGCTTCACCGCCCTCTCCCGCCCGCTCGCCTTCTTCGACGGCCCCGGCGGCACCCAGGTGCCCGACGAGGTGATCGACGCGATTTCGCGCTACCTGCGCGAGGACAACGCGAACGTCGGCGCCCCGTACGAGACCAGTGTCCGCACGAGCGCGCTCGTCGAGCACGCCCGCGAAGTCGCCGGCCGGTTCGTCAACGGCGACCCCGCCGGGATCGCCTTCGGGCCGACCATGACGTCGCTCAACTTCCTGCTCACGCGCGCCCTCGCCCGGACGCTCCAGCGCGGCGACGAGGTGCTCGTGACGAAGCTCGACCACGACGCGAACGTCTCGCCCTGGCTCGAGCTCGAGCACGACCTCGGGATCGTCGTCCGCTTCGCCGAGGTGCGCGACGACCTGTCGCTCGACCTCGACGACCTCGAGAGTAAGCTCTCCGACAGGACGCGCGTCGTCGCCTTCCCGATCGCCTCGAATGCGGTCGGGACGATGCCGGACGTCCGCCGGATCGTCGAGCTCGCCCACGGTGCCGGCGCCCTCGCCTGGGGCGACGCCGTGCACTACGGCCCCCATGGCCCGATCGACGTCACCGACTGGGACATCGACGTGCTTCTCTGCTCGCCCTACAAGTACTTCGGCCCGCACCTGGGCCTCGCCTGGGGCAAGCCGGAGCTGCTCGGCTCCTGGCGCCCGTACAAGGTGCGCCCCGCGGCGAACGAGCCCGTCGGCCACCGGTACGAGCACGGCACCTCTCAGCACGAGCTCCTCGCGGGCTTCGTGGCCGCCGTCGAGTACATCGAGTCGATCGGCTGGGACGCGATCGTTCCCTACGAGACCGAGCTGGGCCGCCGCTTCCTGGACGGCCTGCCCGAGCACGTCGACCTCTACGGAATCCGCTCGACGGAAGGCCGAGTCCCGACCTTCTGCTTCAACGTCCCCGGCCGCAGCTCCGAGGAGGTCGCGGTCGCGCTGGCTGAGCAGCAGATCGCGGTCTGGCACGGCGACTACTACGCCGTCGAGGTGATGAAGAAGCTTGGACTGACCGGCACGGGCGCCGTCCGCGCAGGCTTCGTGCACTACAACACCGCGGACGAGGTCGACCGGCTCCTGGGGGCGCTCGCAGAGCTGTGAGGCTGCTCGTTCTCGGCGGGACGAAGTTCCTCGGCCGCGCAGTGGTCGAGGAGGCGCTCTCTCGCGGCGACGAGGTGACGCTCTTCAACCGCGGCACCACGAACGCAGAGCTCTTTCCGGGCGTCGAGAAGCTGCGCGGCGACCGGGACGGCGACCTGTCCGCGCTCGAGGGGCGCGAGTGGGACGCCGTTGTCGACCCGTCGGCGTACGTCCCCCACGTGCTCAAGCGCTCCGCGGAAGTGCTCCGCGACGCCGTCGGCCACTACACCTTCGTCTCGAGCGTCTCGGTCTACGCGGGTTACGAGGAACCCGTACACGAGGAGAGCCCGCTCGAGGAGCTCGGCGACGGGTCGCCCACCGAGCTCGCCGGCGACTACTCGAACTACGGCGCGCTGAAGGCGCTGTGCGAGGACGCGGTCGAGGAGATCCTCCCGGGCCGCGTCCTCCATGTCCGCGCCGGCCTGATCGTCGGGCCGCACGACCCGACGGGGCGCTTCACCTACTGGCCGCACCGGGTCGCGCGCGGCGGCGAGGTGCTCGTGCCCGGCCCACCGGAGCGACTGGTCCAGTTCATCGACGTCCGCGACCTCGCCGCCTGGATCCGCGACGTCGCCGAGCGCCGCGTCACCGGGAGGTTCAACGCGATCTCGCGGCCGTTCCCGCAGCGCGAGCTGCTCGACGCCGCGGCCCGCGTCACCGGCTCGGGCGCCACCTTCACCTACGTCGACGAGGGCTGGCTCAAGGAACAAGGCGTCGGCGAGTGGATGGAGCTGCCCCTCTGGGTCGCGCCGGCCGGGGAGATGCGCAGCTTCATGCAGGCGAGTACCTCCGCGGCGCACGAGCAAGGGCTGACGGAGCGCCCGCTCGAGGACACCGTGGCGGCGACGCTCGCGGAGGCGGAGCTCGTTGACGGGGTGGGGCTCCTCCCCGGGCGCGAGGCGGAGCTGCTCGCGGCCTGGCACGATCGGGGGTCGACCTGAGGATCCGGGCCGCG